>PLEQ01000368.1 GCA_003136475.1 Deltaproteobacteria bacterium | reverse complement strand
AAAAGATCAAGGCTTTCGCGCTCAACATCTCTTTGCGCAAGTTTATTCATGAGCGGCGCACAGTTCTTGACTGCGGGTCGAAATTTTTTCTTCACGAAACGATGCGAGTTCTTCTCAGTGGGAAAAACTACCAGTGCCGGTGCGCTGTGCCCACAGTTTGCAAGCCAAAGAAGAAACGCCAACGAAACTGAGGAGCCTCCAATCTGGCAGCCTTTCATGAACACGATCTCTTCGGCTTTGCTATCAAACTCAAGGCTTCGAAAAATATCTCGCAAATAGGGTGTTAAGTTCACATTTTTTTGATAGCGGAAGGTGGTTTTCTGGGAATGGAGGGTTTTGTATATCGTATTGATGAAACTCAGTATACCGAAAAGGATCTAGAACGAATTATGAACGAGGAGAACGTAGTCGACGGAACAAAACAGAACATTCTTATAAAATTTAAATCAGATAAGTCTGGTGCGATTGATGAACTCAGAAAGCTGCAACGCCATTTAGATGCAGCCGAAGCAAGGCGAAAATTCACTGAGGCCAAGAATTACTTTCTATTGAATGAAATCTACATATCCGAATTGGTTGGAAGCAAAATAAAAGAAATTATTGCCAACTTAGCAAACCTATGTGGAATTCTTATGGCCAAGCTTGAAGATCCTACCTACCATCGTGATACAACACCAATTAAAGAGAATTCCGCAAAGTTGTTTGACGAATTGAGGACGCTGTTAAGAAACGAGCTGAGCCAAGGGTAAGTACTATCTTGAAACTTGCATTTATCGTTTCCGCCTAGAAAATTTTCTAGCTTTCTTAGCTGACGTTCTCTTTGCTTTTCTAGAGAGTTTCTTCTTGCTAGCTTTCTTCTTGCTAGCTTTCTTCTTACGAGACTTCTTCTTACCAACCAAAGATCTCGATCCACCACTGATTCCTCGTTTGTATAGTCGAGCTGTTTTTATGATTTCTTGCCCTCTCTTCTTTCGCTTGCGTTTCCGTTCATCACCGTTATCAGAGATGCTCTCAAGCTCTTCTTCATAACTATTCAAATCAGGATTTGTGTCAGAAATAAATTTTTGAATTAATTGCGAAATCTCATCAGGTTCGTTGCTCTTTTTGAGCTTCCCGAAAGCTCTTTTTAAGTATTCCCAAGCCTTTCCCTTTCCCTTATATATCCCCGACAATACAGCATATGGTATCTTGTCTTTGACTCCTTGTGGCATATGGTCCCACAGGTTTTTAAGAGTCGCTAAGTCTATGTGCATATAAAGAATCTCCATTCACGATAAGTATATGGAAATTTTATCACATGATTTTAAGATACTGACAATATTGACTAGACACAGCATAGCATAATCACTTTTATGTTATGCTGATGAGTCTTGCTGCGGATCGGACCAGGCCGGATTTCTCTAACATTTTTATCAGATCACGAATTGAAACAGGAGGGTTCTTGAGCAGACTCTGTTGGCGGAATAGTGCCTGTACCACAACATGTTCTGAAAGATCCAGCAATTGAATGACAAATTCATCGGGATGAATCGCTTCAATTTGAAACTTCTCTAAATTTTTTGAAGGAAAGTCTTTCACATTAAAAGTCACTATCAGTTGGGCTTGGGTCGTAATTGCAGTTGCGAGAACATGCCGATCGTCATCATCAGGAAGAGACAGGCCATCTATTAGAGAATTGTATCTTGATTTATCGACGAGAGCATCTGGAACGGCTAATTCCATTAGCCTTTTTGTTTTTTCCAGTTTTTCCCTAGTTAAGTCTGGTCTATTTGACAGAAGACTATTGATCCATTCCTCATGAATGTCGTCAGTCCACTTCGCTCTAAAAAGAGATGAGATTGCAAGATGCATCAAGAAATCTCTCAGTACTGCTGGATATAGAACACACGCATCGAAGACAACAGTAAAATTGCTGCTCGCCATCACTCATACCCTAGCTTTTCATCTTGAGCTTGTTTAGCAAGTTGTTCTAAAGCATCCATACTAGACTTAAGCATTTTTCGCTTGTAGGAAATGAGATCGGTGGCTCTGATCCTTCTATGCGAACCAACTCTGTGAAATGGAATTTCGCCTGTTTCCAATAATTTAACCAGGAAGGGTCGCGATACGTTCAAGAAATCTGCTGCTTCCTGTGATGTGAATTCTTTAGTAGAAGGTATGAATGTTACTGTATTTCCTTGCGCGACTTGATGCAACACGTCAACCATATACTTTATAAATCCTACTGGCAGATAAAGGTTCTCGCTGGCCGATGGTGTCTTCAAGAGGAACTTACACTGGGCAAACGCTTTTTTATCCAATGCGTCCAAAAATTTAACAGCTTTTTCTGCTTGGACAGCGTCTTCACGACTTGGCACGTATTCTTCTATTGGTTCTAAAGCTAGTACTTTCATTTTTCAGTCCCTCCCTTATTTTCAATATACACCTTATACGAAATAAACGAAATAACCGCAATATCTATAATCCTATCGGCTTTTACAAGGTATTATATTAACGGCCGAGAGAACGTTGCTGAGGTTCGCGAAAACGCTTTATTTTTAGGCCTTTATGCCGCTGAATCTTACGATTGAGAGCCAGCCAAATGGGGTGGGGCTCAGTGTTGGTGAAATCCGACATCATCTCCAGAGTCCTTTCTGATCTTGACAGCAGTCTTAGCCTTTTGAGGCTTACCCTAATCAACGTCAGGGAGTTTTCGAGGGTTTTGGTAGCTATCGCCCATTGACGGGTTCCCGCAACTCGAAAAAACTAACATAAACGTGAACGCTAACTTTCTCATACTTAGCCTCCCAAAGTGGTTGCCACATAAGGGTTTTCTTTGGCCTGCTCAGATTCCAAAGGAACCTTCATCATAAAGACAACTCGACTCTCTTCGCTGGTTCGAATGCTTTCACAGTTTATAGTTCCCCCGTGAGACTCTATAAACTTTCTAGCAATGGATAGGCCAAGCCCTGTCCCTCTGGGTTTCCCAACCGTGAGGAATTCATCGAAAAGGTGCGGCATGACGTCAGGTTCTATGTATGAACCAGTATTTCCCACTTCGATCGAAAGATCCCGGTCCCGTTGTTCAACCTCAACCCAAATGCGAACAGCCTGGTTTTTTTCTCTTTCATACTTCGCATTTTCTAAGATATTGGAAAGGACACGATGGAGCTTTCCAGCGTCAGCACGTATCTTCAAGGTTAGTGCCGACCCAAGCACGTCCACGTCAACCTGAACGCTCTTAATTACGGACTGAATAAGGTTTCCGATTTCGAAGCTAGTCTTCTTCAATTCTCCGTCATTTAGATCCCGTAGGTCTGACAAGAGACCGGAGACGCGACTCTGAAGTTCCACGAGAAAGTCCTCTTGATCCCGAACATAGCTCTTGATTTCCTCGCTTGAGAGGCTTCGGATTCGATTCGAGAATCTTATGACGGCAGCTAACGGTCCCTTTACGTCATGCGTTATGAGACGGAGTGCACTAGCGCGAATACGTAGCTTTATCTGATCTTTGTATTCCTCTATTGCCTGGGACAGGTCCTGAAATTCAGCTATTTCAAACCGACTAGTTTTAGATACTTCATCCTGGAGAGAGTTATGAAGTTCTACTAACGGAGCTAAGATCGCTTTCTTTATCTTAAAATAGAATAGCGCAAGAGCCCCAACCCCGATCAATACCAAACTTGCAATTGCAATCCAAATTGCTTTGAAAATTGGCAGTACCGTCGTATCTCTTGATTCAATGACCAGATAACGCTCTGCTGAGACGTGCCCTACCTTCTTGAACGCAATTGGCCTAATATCAAAGAAGTTCCAACAGACTTGAAAGTGACCTATTTCCTCGGTCATAAGACTGCAACTAGGTGACTGATTTCGAATTGAAAACCGTTCGGTCTCGAAACTCTCGTTAAGATGAGAAATTATGTAGTCCGTTCCCTTTTGGTCAGCAAATTCAATTGTATCGTCAAGACGGGAAATTGGACCGCCGACTGACGCAAGAAGAGTGCTTATTCGAAAGTCCTCAGAAACGTGTGCCTGAAGATATCCTATGATTGTTATCGCTATCGAAACGGAAAAGAAAACAGCGAAGAACAAAACAAAGAGGTAGGAACGAATAAATGCACTTAAGGTTTTGGTCATTGAGAATACACCTTGATTGGCTCAAAGTGATCTCGTGTCCACTTAACTAAATAGCCAGCACGCTCACTTTTACCATTTTTGAAGGCTATCTTTCCGGTTATACCTTTGAAATCGAATGTCTGCATCTTCTGGTAGAACTGTTCCCGCGTCTTCGCGTGTTCAAGATAGATCTTTGACAGAGCCAAGCTCATTCCGTCGTAAAAGGAGTGGGCGCTCGATTCGGGGACTTCACCAAAGATTTTCTTATAGTCACCAACAAAGCGGTTAGCTCCAGCCCTNNTACATTGATCTGAGAAGTTGATATCGTTCTATCGAAGAACTGAGAAACGGAGTAGATCTCACAATTTAACGAGTATCGCCTCAATAAGTCTTCACTGTATGCCCAGGGTGTAGAGCCAAGCAAGGTGACCGTTTTCCCCTCCGAAAGAAGCTTTTTAATGGCCCCCAAATGTTCATACGCGTAGCCAGGAAAAAATAGTAATGACCCGTCAGGAATCTTTTTCCGAGCTTCTTCCTTGTCTAGGTCATCTATTGCGACAAAGTCCTTTGGAACTTCATGCGCATTAGCTAGGGGAGCGTCCTGCTTCAGAATAATAAACTTGCTTTTAAAGTCCTTCCCAAAATCTTGGATGACCGGTTTTGTCTTTGACAGGGGGAAGGCAAGACCGCGTGAGTAGAAGCCGGAAACGACTTCATCGATGGGTGAAACGGGAGAAATCATCGTGATCTTGTGCTTGTCTGCGAGTGTGGTTGCCGCCTTCGCACTCGGGGTACGCTTAAACCCTACAACTGCCAGTGCGTTCGAACTGACAATCTTTTCAAAGATCTTATCGATTGGGCTGTCTTCCAGAAAGAAAACAATTTCTGGGTCAACTAAGACGGAAGGATTGTCGGAACGAAAGTGGTCTAAAGCCAAACGAGCTGAACGCTCATAGGACCTCTTTATCTCGTCAAAACGATATGGGTCACCTTTTTCTAACTTGTCACCAACAGCTAACACCAGCCTACCTCCTGATTTTTTTGCGAATGCGACTTCGCCGTTACCAAGCCCGATCCCAAGAAACACAATCAAAAAGAGTATCTGTTTCACGGCAATGATTGCTCTTTCTTAAGGAGTTTCTCTATGTCCGCCCAGGAGAATGTCTCCTTTTGGAAAATAGCATCATAGTTGCTACGGATAATTTCAGTTTCCTCACCAAAATCTTCAAGCAATGAAATGAGGGCGAGTTTACCCGAGAACTTAAAACAAGTTTTAATATAGCGAGGAAGATCTCTATCTACAGAGGTGCAGGATCTAAAATCATAGTCAATCAGAATGAGCTCGGCTCTTTCGATATCTTCTGTGGTTGCGGTTTCTTCAAAAGAACTAGGGCCAAGAAATGTCTTTAGTTCGACGTTCTTTCCTGCAAATTCGTACTTTAACTCGTTCAGATAATATTGCTCGTCGTCGATTGCTAAGATTAGAGCTTTTGAAGTCATTTTGTCCCCTCCCGGATCCTCGGTAGAATCCCTTTATACAAAAAAACCGCCATGAGAGCTAATAATTAAGACCCGCCAAATAAATCCCGTGTCCTCAACGGGTTATCTTAAGCTTTACTTCTGTTGGATAGAGGACCTTTTCTGTACCCTCAGGGAAACCCAGAACGATGAAATAGTGCTCGACGCTATTCAAGGGACCAACCCATTCGTCCTGGGCAATATTTGTTGTTTCGACGATGCCTTCTCCCAACGAATAGAGCCCAAGCTCTGCTGAGCGTCCTTGATCGATAACAACAAATCCAAGCCTCCCAACTGAAGGTTTTGCTTTTACAAACAACCGGTACTGCAATGTGCGCACATTCTCACCTATATAGGTTTCGCATGATGTGGTGTGTCGGAAGGAATCGTACCTTATAAGGTCTCTCGCATTGTTCTGACTCTTACTAGTGAACTTGAACTCAATGTCACAGGGATCAGAATTTGCCGTTGCTTTTTCCTTCATTCCACCGCAACCCACTAGAGCAAAACTCAATAATAAGGAACTAAAAAGCCAGGTCCTTTTCATTGTGCGACCTCCCTGATACTTTCAATCTTTTTTAGCCATTGATCTCGGCTTTTAGCAAACTGACGATTAGCCTCGATGTGGTCCATAACGATCTCACGAACTAACCGTTGAAGCGAGATGTCGTGCCCACGAGTACTTGCACAATAGAATCTATAGGCCTCAAGAAGACTCCAATCGTTTAGGCCCATAGAAATGGATTTGTGGACGGTCTTGTCCTGCGGTTCCAATCGATCAAGGAAATTCTTTTTCATGTAGACACCCTCCAATCAGTTAGGTTATTGGTTTTATGACATACCTATAACGGTTATGTCAAACTCAAATGGACAACACCTTTATGGTTAATGATCTCACACCAGCCCACCGAAACTCAAACTCTTCCAAAAAAAATAGGCGCTTCGCCAGCAATGCTGGCTGCGCTTCCGAAAGAAAAATTTGGGATTTTTCCTTCTCACACACTACGCCACCGGTGTGGATCTTTGTCCAATACTTACGGGCTATTACAACAAAATGGGGGACCCGGTATGACCAAACGGTGACCAAAACGGGACTTAAGTGTCGAATTTGAAAGAACATCCTATGACCAAACGGTGACCAAAATGGCTACGACAATAAAAGCGAACAAAAGCGGGACTCTTAAGATCATTATTAAGAAAAGTGAGCTGCAAAAATGGGTACCGGAAGATGCTCCGCAAGGGTTGGTTCAACACTGGATCGCAACGGGTAGAGAGCGGGAAACGCTTCGCGAGCACATAGACAGCGAGCTCGCGAACCACGAGCGCGTCACTCTCGACGAGCTCAGAGACCTGAAAAACGAGCTGCAAACCGTAAAGGACACCCTGAACCGCTACGTCGAAGTTTTCAATCAGGTCGCCCACCTACTCACGGTTTCCTCAAGCTTGGCCCAATACGAACTTGAGACGATTAAATTCAAGAAAAAACACTCATCCTTGAGTCAAGAAGAATCAAACAAGTTCAATCTCTCCGAAATAAAAGACAAGTCTTTTCGTAAGCTTCTATCCGATCTTTTCCCCGAAATGGACCACGATTTTTTACTAACGGAATTCAAACCGAATGGAGCCAAAGATGCTTAGTCTTTCCAATGTCTCAGTCGGGATGGCTACCACGTATTTCGATGGCGATGATTACTATTCGGGAAAGGATGCAAAACAATCCGGGGAATTCTTCGGCAAAGCAGCTGAAGCCATGGGGATAAAGGCTTTCGATAAAGAAGTATTCTACAACCTCTTACAAGGCGATTTCCCGGATGGGAAATTACGTCTGATAGCGTATCCGAAGTTGAAGATCACGCAGGGTGAGCTTGAAAAAGTTCTCGTAAAATTCGATCAGGCAACGAAAATAATCGGGGTTAGCGATGCCCAAGCCAAGTTTGTAAAGGACTTGATTTCGACCAAAGTACGAACCAATTTCGAACATCTAACGCACCCTGAATCTATAAGCGCCAATGCTGATATTTCCCAATACTTGAAGCAACTCGACATCAACAGCGATGCCAAGAGACAGTTCAAGAAAGCTTCCAAACAACTTCTAAATTCTGTCTCCAAATCATCTCATAGAGCGGGGATAGACTGCACTTTTTCTGCACCAAAGAGCGTTTCGGTTGCTTGCCTTGTCGGTAACAAGTCCGAGCTTCTATCGGCCCATAAAGAAGCCGTCGATTACGCTCTTTCCTACATAGAACGAGAAGAAATTGGAACGAGAGTAGGGCCGTCCAGTGATCGTCGCTTCCTCAAAACTGGAAACCTGGTTTGCGCAAAATTCCTTCACGGGACGTCAAGGGAAGGAGATCCGCAACTTCATACTCACAGCGTGATCCTCAACACGACCCAACGCGCTGACGGCGAATGGAGGAGCATTCACAACGACGGAATTTTTAAAAACTCCAAGTTCTTGGGAACCCTTTATCAGAACAAACTCGCTGAGATTGTTCAAAAACTTGGCTACGCTATCGAGGTAAAAACCAACGGTACATTCGAACTCACAGGATACAGCAAAGAGCAGTTAGACGGATTCTCCAAGCGGAGAAAACAGGTCGTCGAGAACTCCGCCAAGCTGCTTTACGAGAACGAGCTCAAGGAATTCTTTAGAGAAAATAAATTAGCATTTGGCGAGTTCAAAGCTGGCAAACACAAGCTCTATCAGGTGGAAACTTCCGCTAAGAATGCTGAGGAACTGGGCTTAAAAGTTGTCTCCAAAACTGAGAAGCAAGTTGTCGTCGATGGCTTTTCCGGTGCTAAGAGCNNAGAGGGCTAGTGAACTTATGAAAGAGGCTACTCAAAAACTCAACCGCCATACAGTAAAGCAGGATCGAAAAACAAAGTCCGACATGGAACCAAGTCAGCTAAAAGAGAAATGGATTGGTGAAGCCAACAGCTTGGCTATTAGCCATCCGAGCCCTGGAAGCGGCAAATCTATTTTTGGAACAAAGCTCGATAGCGAATTTGCAATCGAGCATACTAGGGAACGATCGGCGCTCTTCACTGAGACAGAGCTTAGGCTTCAATCCTTGACCCGAAATCTGGGTCGAAATACCTTCGAAAAGATCGCAGCAGACCTTTCGCAAAACAGTGCTCTGCTGACGCTCAAACGGGGTCAATCTCTTACAACTTCTGAACGCCAAGTTGCGGAAGAGCTCGGAATTTTGAAAATTGCCAGAGAAGGAAAAAACAGGTTTGAAGCCATAGGATCGGGTGAGCTTGCTGAGAAAATTTCCCTCAAGCGGCAACACACGGATGGTCAGAAAGAGGCTCTCAAGAAAGCTCTTACGACCAAGGATCAAGTCATGATTTGGAACGGTGTTGCTGGGTCCGGTAAGACTTTCGCACTGGCCGACTTGAAGGAGACAGCGAGCAAGAAGGGTTACAAAGTTATAGGCCTGGCTCCCGATGCCAGCACAGCGCAAACCCTTGGCAAGTCCATCGGAGCATCAGCGTCTACAATACATTCCTATCTGCTCAAGTGGGAACCAAGCCAAAGAAAGACGCTTCTGATTATCGATGAATCAAGTCGCATCTCGACTAAACTTATGAGCCGCTTGTTAGGCTCCGTGCAGAATTCTCACACACGGATTCTATTCACTGGCGACTATCGACAACTTGGTGCTGTCGAGGCCGGAAACCCCTTTGGTTCGCTGATGAAAAGTGGCATTTCAACAGCCCACTTAAATGAACATCGAAGGCAAAAAGACCCCAAGCTTAAGCAAGCGGTCGAACACATTTCCAAAGGACGATATGAGGATATAAGGACTGGATTAGAAAAAATTTCAGACCATATCTTCGAACGTAAGGGTCACGAGTCCCGCATCAATTTCATCTTAAATCGTTATCTATCCCTAGGCCCAAGCGAACGGGAGAAGACGCTGGTTCTTGCAGATACGAATAAAGAAAAGGATATCCTAACCCAGAGAATCCGCGAGGGGCTAAAGCGTCAAGGGCAGCTCGATAAAACTGACTTCAAAATCCAAGTTCTAAGCCAAAAAGATATGACCGAGGCGCAGAAGAAGGCCGCAGCTTATTACGAACCAGGGATGATCGTTATGACCAATGCGGCTAGCCCTTACCTCAAAGTTAATGAGCAGTATTCAGTCGTTGATCGTCGAGGCAAGAGTCTCTTGCTCGAATCAAGAAACGGCAGAGTTGAGATCGATCCAAGAAGCGAAAGCCTTTCCGTCTTCGAACCCAAAGTTCTTGATATAGCTAAGGGCGATGTCTTGGAATGGAGAAAAAACCACAACGGACACCTCAATCGCGAGCGAGTCTTTGTGGAAGCTATTAATGAAAAGAAAGCTGTTCTAAGAAACGAGGACGGTTCCAAAGAGAAGATCGACCTCACCAAAAAACAACTTCTTGATTATGCCCATGTTAAAACAACATATTCATCCCAAGGCCTCACCTGCGATCGCGTCCTTGCATTGACCCATTCCAATCTCTCAAAAGAAAGTCTCTACGTTCTGGCGTCTCGCGCTGAGCACGAAGTCGAAATCGTCACTGACAGCAAGGAAAAGCTTCTATCTCGAGCGAGTCGGACGTCAGCCAAAGCAAATGTCTTGGATTCTTTTGAGATGAAAGAGGCACTAGCACTGACCAACACGTCTGGCAAGCAACTTGAGATCGAGCGCTAGGGATGGAATTTCAACTATTGCCTATTGTTTCTATACGGCGGAAATTTATTTTGATGATGCGGTATGCACTATTGGAAAACGTATGCTTTAATGGAGTATAGCCCGTGCAAACTAATGTTGGAGTTGTAGATGTCTAAAATTCTCACCTTACCTAAACCTTGGCTTGAAATTGTAAGCGCCTACGGTGGACGGGGTCTCTTCGCTGAAAAGCTCGGAGTAAATGGCACAACCGTTTATAGATGGGCGCACAAACTCTGCAGAATGTCCCTTGCTACTCAAAAGGAAGTCAAACGTCTAGCGAAGGCCAAGGGAATTAACGTCGATAAACTTTGAAACGGTCAGAATTTTACGTTGGAGATCGTATGAATCAGGTTTGCCAGTGCATGGGTTTGATGGCTCTTCTTTCGGAAGGAGCCGATGGCTTTATTAAGGCGGAGCCATGCTCGCGCATTCGATCTCTAGAGCCTGAGCAGCCCTTTCATGACGACTCACCAGATGACTGGTATGAGCCAAAAAGTGAGCAGGAACTTATTGAGTTAGAGAATAAGAGGATTGACTTTGAAAAGGCAAAGAAAAGATCTGAATTCATAAACGATGCCAGGATTCCAAACCTTTATCTAAATGCCCTTAGAGACGATTTCTATCAGAAAGAAGTTCTCCAGTGGAGAGACGAAATCCTTTCCGGAAATGCAACGAGCAAAATGCTTTTCTTTTTTGGCGGCGTTGGAGCTGGCAAAACTCACACTGCTATATTTTTACTCATGAGCTACTTGCAAGGAACTGCATCTAGCAGCGCTTTGTACTTACCTACATATACCTTAGTAGAAAAGAAACGTTGCGCTGCTGCGTATAGCTTTGACGCTAGGTCTCTTAAAGACGAGGCTGAATTTACCGTTCAGCAGATGCAAAAAAAATTGCGGCTGATAGATTTTCTTGTGCTCGATGAGCTCGGCCAGGAAAAATTGACTCCGATGGAATCCAAACTTATTTTTGACCTCATCGACCACCGACATTCAGCCAATAAAATCACTATTCTGATTTCCAACCACTGTGATAATAGGGATCTGAGCCTAGACGGAAAGAAGCTATCGGAACTGGTAGGTGCAAGGATCTCATCAAGGCTTAAGGTCGCAAAGAGTTTCCATTTTTCTGGCCCCGACTATCGAGCTCAAACACATTCTGAGACAATTACTAAAGAGGAAGTTGAGAGGTTTACGGTGCCCGCGAAGATTTTAGCACATGGCAACGATGAACAGCAGATAATGACCTGGCTGACCAGAAATCCAGCATTTGAGGTAGTCTCAACCCAAAAAAGACAGGAATTAACCGAGGTTCGAGATGGTGAAGAGTTAGACAAAGATAGACCGGTTGCCTATATCTACAAGGATGTTTGGGTCGAGGGTGACAAATTAATTGTGCAGGGTCCAATCTGCGATCATGAAGATAAAAAGCTCTATGCTCTTTTGGTTAAAGAACTGGCAAACAGCCATAAGGACGGGAATCGTGGCTTGACTCTGAAGATTAGCCTAAACGAGATACTGCGTCTTTCAAAATTGGCGATATCTGGCGAAAACACTAATCGAATTAAGCGCCAACTTAACAGGCTAGTCCGAATGTCTTTTGATTTTAGAAATGCAAAAGGAAACAGATGGTATGGCCCTTTGCTGTCGGAGATTCAAGAAGTTGGGGCAAGTTCTGATCGTAGACTTCAAATCCACTTCAGTCATTTCATGATTACTTTCTATAAACTTCACGCCTATACCGCCTTTAATTCGAAGAAATCGCACCAGCTTAAAGGCGACAGTTCTGCCTTCTACTTGTTTTATAGCTCTCACTCCGCGAAGGAAATGGCGGTTTCAGTAGATAGATGCAAGAAGCTTCTCGCAATAGACGAAAATTTCAATAAATACGACGCCCTGAAAAGGGTCAAAAAGGCTGTGGATAATTTGATTAAGTCAGGCGTGATGCACCCTGACAAAACGTTTGTAAAAGATGGCAAAGTTCATACCTGCCTTGCTTAGCCCCTTTCATTTTGTATATTTTGCAATATATCTCGCCCCAACTTGTAGAACAATAGAGCCCCCTATCTAGTTTTTAATTTTTTTACCGCCATCACGAGCAGTTTCGTCCCCAA
>PLEQ01000455.1 GCA_003136475.1 Deltaproteobacteria bacterium | reverse complement strand
CTGCTTAGTATTGGAAGCCCGTCCCTTTTAGGGGCGGGTAGTTCACTGGCTGAGCGCATGACACAGGGGTGAAAATCGTGTAGAATATTTTCAGACTGTCCACCACGGCGAGGGTGATTGGATGCTTCAATATATTGCTACCTGTCTTATTATCGGTATCATTGCGACTCTGGGTATGACGACGTTTCTTTGGATTGTGACGCGTCTTAAACTGTGCAATGTGGATATGGTGAAGGCGATCGGCTCTTGGTACACTCGCAAGGAGGAGACAGCTTTTTTACCCGGCCTCCTTGTCCATCTGACCGCAGGTGTTCTTTTCTGTTTTGCCTATCTGTTTTTATTCTCAGTTTTGCCGAACTCTGAAAAAGTCACATTCATTTACGCCATCTTTGGGGCCGGTATAGGTTTTGTGCATGGGATGGTGGTGGCCCTCTGCCTCGTTGTTTTAGTTGCTGAGCATCATCCGGTACCAAAATTCAAAAAGGCAGGGGTACGGGTTGCGGCTTATCACTTCCTCGCTCATATCATCTATGGCCTCATTATCGGCTCCCTCTATATCTTTCTGCTAGGTGGCAAGGCTGCAAATTTCTAGCGCTTTAGAAAACTGCCGTTTTCGCTAAGGTCCTGAAGCCAAAAGATTAAGCCGAAACTCTGCCCTCGGCGTAAAGTTTTTACGTGAATTGCACGATTCTATAAGTGTGGGGAAAGGGGGGGAGACACCGTGGCCTTAGATGCTTTTCAAAATCAAGAGAACCAAGAGAAACAGCGCATCAAGGAAACGCGTAAGCTGAAGGCTCTTTATATTCTTGTCTGCCTAATTTTCCTTGCCATCATGGGTCTGCTAGCCCTGCATGCTATCCTTGTCGGTCCCGGCTCGTTGTTTTGGGACTTATCCGTAAATTTTTTTGCAATTTTCTCAGCCGTCGTTTTGGGGTCTGGAGTGGTCTTTCCCATTCTGGCTTTTTGTGCCGCATTAGCCTTACCCTTCCTGGTATTGGCTATGTTCTTGCGTAATCGTTAGGGACTCTAGGTGAGGGACTATGGAAACTATTGTGACAATGACCATTATTGGGATCGTAGCAACGGCTGCGATGAACTGCTTTCTATGGCTCATCACCGGCCTGACCCAAACGCAGTGTGATATGGTGCGAGCGGTGGGAGCCATTTACACCCATGACGAAAAAAATAGTTTGCTGCCGGGTCTTATTATGCAGTTTACTGCTGGCTTGATTGCGGCCTATGTTTACGGTGTCTTTTTAGAGGCGTTTGCTTGGAAAGCAAGTTATGCGTATGCGGGGATGGGTCTGGCGATGGGGCTGATTCACGGTATTGCCGTCAGCATTGTTTTGGCTAAACTTTTGGGTGAGCACCACCCGGTCGAACATTTTCAGAAAGTGAGTACTCGTTCCGCTTTGGCCCACGTGTTAGCGCATATGCTCTATGGTTTTATCATCGGTGCCATGTACGGTACTTATATGGCTTTTTGACCAATTTACAAAAGAGCTAAGGTTACAAAAGAGCTAAAACTGCGATCTCTCGCTTGGGGCTCGAGATGACAGGACGGACGATTTGTCATCCCGAACGGAGTGAGGGATCGCAGTCTCTCGCTTGGGGCCCGAGATGACAGGACGGAGGATTTGTCATCCCGAACGGAGTGAGGGATCGCAGTCTTAGCTCTTTTGCAACTCGGTCTTGCGAAAGCGTTCCAGTTCTTCAATCAGCCGTTCTTCGCGAATGGCTTTTTCGAAGTCAGGTTTTAATTCCAAGGCCTTCTTTAAAAAAAGCAGAGCCTTTTCATATTGTTTCAGACGTTTATAAACCAAAGCCAGATTAAAAAACACAGCATGTCGGTAGTGATCTGTCACCAGAGCTTCGAGAGCGAGTTGGTAGAATGCAATGGCTTCGTCGTTTTTCTGTTCTTTGACGTACTGTACAGCGGTGTTATTGAGCATTCCTGCAATCGCTTGGTCGCTAAGGTTTCTTTGAAAGAGCCGGACCGCATCGCCAGTGTTGCCTTCGGCAATTTCAAATTTCGCGTAACTTGAGACGGCCTCGTGATCGCTAGGGTCGGCTTCGATCGATTCCTGCAGATAGTCCCGCGCTTTTTTTTTGTCGCCTTTCGCGTTAAAGATTTCTCCGAGTGAGACCAGGCGAAAAGAGTTTTGGGGGGCTAGGAAATTCGCTTGTTCCAAGATTTGACCCGCTTCTTCAAGCAGACCTTTTTTCATAAGAATCAGGGCAATGAGAGTCAAGACGCGGACATTCCGTGGGTTTTGCTTTAAAAGCGTGACAGCAATCTCTTCCGCTTCCTGCAGATTATTCTGGCGATAGCAGAAAAACGCGTGCTCCAGACGCACCAAGGGGTCGTGCGGATAGTTTTTCATACCCTCTTCGACGATCCGATCCATCTTCTTCTGACTGTAAATCACCTGCTTGTTACGGATCGCAATCACTTCAGACTGGAGAGGTGGAAGGTTATGCAGCGAGAAACGAGCTGAGTTGATTTCTCCACTGATACTGATTTTAAGCGATGCCGTAAGGGTGACCCTGACAAGATAGACATCGGAGATAAGAGCATGGATGTCGGATGTTATAAGAGCGCTGTAAATTAGACGAATCAGATGGTGAGCGAGCTCACTTTTGGCAAGCCGTTGATGGAGTCTGTGGTTTTCATTTTTGGTAAAGCCGTCCCAGTCGTGTATAAGCACACTGCACTTATGAGTTTTGACGAAATCCAGGACTTTTGCAGCATTGCATTCGTCGATAAAATCTGTCTCCAACTCGCACTGGTCATGTAGAATTTTTTTAATATTTGCGCGATGCTGGCCAACCTTGCTTAGAACAAGGGCCTTTGTCTCGTCTAAGTCTATTTTAGTCGTCTCGGCCTGCGGGTTTTGAACTAGCTCCTCTTGAAATTCACTGTCATCGTTTTCGTTTGGCATAGTGNNGGCATAGTGTCACTATTCACGGTGTTTCGAAAAAAATCCAAGCGCCAATGCAGCAAGCTGCAACCAAATCATTTATAATCTATTTTAGCATAAGGTTTTTTGTCGTGCCAGGGGCCCCCGGGGTTGAGCTCGGGCTAGGATTAACGAGGATAGGGAGTAGACCAGGTGACAACAGAGAGTCCAAGTATCGATTTTAGTTTTCTGGATCAGATGCTCAAAATCGCAAGAGGAAACCCGCGCTTTGTTGTGGATAGTAT
>PLEQ01000324.1 GCA_003136475.1 Deltaproteobacteria bacterium | reverse complement strand
AATCAGTACCAGGTTATTTTGATGTTTCTTATCAGAAAGTTTTAGAGCATAGGGAAAGTGCTCCAATTCTTTGAAATTCTCGTCTTTTTGAAGAAAGAAATCTTCGTATTGACGACAAGCAATAAGGTTCTTGTTATCTCGGAAAAAATTGAGACCTAGACGCGGGTAGTCGATGTTCTGTTCCTCTCCTTTATCATCACCCCATATCAGAGAATAGTCCGGATCGAGTTGAAAGATTCTATGGTCGTTGGCTTGCCAAAGAAATGTCGTCGAATCATGTTTTGAATCATTATCGGAAACGCGTGCGATGCGACCTGAATCGGCTGAAATTTTTGCTAGGAGCCTTGTTGTTTTTCTTTGAAAGAGAAAAATATTGTGACCTTCGTAATCTTTCCAGATCGCATATTCACCGTAGCTAGTAATGCGAGTATCATCAATTTTCGCGCGTTCTTCTCCTGACAATAGCCTTAGCCATTTTCCACCAAACATACGGTCCAGAATAAAACCATCTTTTCCTAAAAAAGCCCGAAATTCTTCGCCATCTTGGTCATTCAATGAATAGTACCCGGTAGCCATTTTAAAGGTAGGCTTGCTGGTATCGAAATTGAGATTGGCATTAAATAGGGGATGATTTGTGATTTCTTCGGGAAGGCCAGCAAGGTCTTTTCCGTCAACTTCAATCATGAGACGATGGAGGTCGAGCGTAAATCCTTGCTTTTTGTAAATCGGATATTCGTTTTGCCATAGCCCAGATGCTTGATGACCAAGAAAAAAAGAAGCAACAGGGTCGAGAATTTTAGGATTTCTTTCCAAAGCTTCCTTGATTAAGATCTGAAATTTTTCGAGCAAGAACGCCGTCTCAATGTTGAGAGCATTCTCTTCATTTTTCTGTTGATTGAATAGTTTTCTATAAAATAGAGCGGTCAGTAGCCAGGCAATATCATCATCACTCAGTGACCTCGCATGAATGTAAGTGCGAGACAAATCGCGAAAGAAAATATTCTTTATCACCCTGTCACTATTTAAGTCTGTGTCTGCACCTTTAAGTAGCGATAGTATCTCATTCTTGGAGTTTAGGAAAAGGCTTGCTAGACTTGCGTTGCTATTCAGAGCCTGTTCTAATAAAAGCTGATTCAATCTAAGGAAATATGCCGCAAGTTTTGTATCAATAGCACGATAGAGAAAGTAGTTTTCTTTAACAAAATCCGCCAATAGTGAGAAAATCTTTGGATCGTTTTGATACGATTTTTCCAAAAATCCGGGACGAAATAGCAGTTGTTCAAAAGCAATTTGATGTTTGGCCTCTCGCAGCAGATAGCTATGTTTTCTGTAGTTTGCCAGAAGCATAGCGATGGATTTTCTGGGAACACTGATAATATGATGCAGTATTCGCTGTTCTTCTAAGCTGGCTCGACTGTTGTCTGATACTCCATAAACAGCATAATTGCTATTATGTGATTGTTTTTCGGTAAAAAAGTCTGAAACATCTAAAAAAGGATAGAAAGGATAACTTCTGAGGCTATCATCTTCATACATTACATTTACTAAATCTTCGATTCGAGGGTCATCACCAAAATGAATGAGAGAATCGTCTTTGCTTTTGACGCCAAAGAAAAATTCTTGAACTTCGATGCTTTTGAATTGACTTTCAATATTGGGACTAATTTCTAAATCAAGAATAGCTTTTGCTTTATCCAGCTGCTGCCTGAGTTCTTTTTTTTCAAAGAATACCTTATTAAAAAATCGACTTAGCAAAAAAGCCATGGACCTTGAGTTGTAGTAGAAGGATGGAACACGATCGTTGCTTGGTATGGATGGCTGATAGGTAATGTCTCTTTTCATTAAGCGCAACGCAATTTCGATCTCAGATGCCGTTTGCCCCGGAAAAAAAACTGAGTCCTGATTTTTCAGGCTATTTGTAAACGAAATTAAATAATTGATTTCGTCCTGGTCCCAAACATCATTCACTGGTCTAGAATGGGACGCTTTATGGGGATCGTTAGCGGCATCAGCATCTGTAGGATAGTATCTATATTTACAAGTAGCTGCATACCACATTAAATATTCAAATGCAAAAGCCGTCCACTCCCACGGCCTCTGAGTTGTATGATTATGATGAATCGTAACATTTTTCCAATAGCTCCTAAGATCTTCCCAAACATTCATCCATGGGGCACTTTTTATAGCCAAGAGAAAGTTTAAATAGCCGAGATCGAAAATTCGACCGTCCTTAAATTCTCGGAAGATCAAATTCAATCTTCGTCTCTTTAGATCGGCGACGGGCGTATGCGTGTAGAACTGATCGAGAATACTATTCAAAGCCGTATAGAGTTTGAATTCAACCAGCAGATCAATGACCGTAAGAGTGTGCCGGTTATAGTCGATCGCAGCCTGAATAGCCCAGAAGTGTTCCTGACCTAATTGGAGCAAGAGCTCGCTAAGGTGGTCGATAAGAATCGTATTCTCACTGTTCTTTGGATCTTGAAATAATTCACGCCAAGGACAGCTTGCTGCGCTACAGTCGACGGGAATTTTCAAAGCGAGGTGTTCAATAGCGGTCATCGCCTCTTTGGCATGGTGTGTCAAAGGATTATAGGTCTTGGGGTCGATCTTCCAAGATTGTATGGTTTTCAGAGTTTTTTCGAGTTGAGCGATGATATTGGAGCTTGTGGGTTGCCAATCATCGATTTCCTTGGCGAGTTCGCCCATGTTTGGAGCCAAGTCGACTTCGCGGTCTTGAACTTTTGCTTCTTCGAGTGGGGTCCAGATGGCAGTTTTCTGTTCACTGACAAGGTTCAGCAAATCCTGCCAGGTTTTTGAGAATTTTTTTTCTATTTCGTGGAGATCTCGGAGAACTTTTTTCAATACATCGGTTTGGTCGGCTAGGACAATATTAAATCCCATATCGGACTGTTTCCGCGCGGTCTCTCTATTAGTTTTTTCATTGAGATAGAGTAGAGAGCGTTCCGCTAAATTGACATTGCTTAGAAAGTTTTTATCATCGAAAGAACTGTCATTGGGCAGTCGATTCATATAATAGTTCAAGTATAAAGATTCAATCCATGCTTCCAAAAGATTTCTCTTCTTGTTCGCGTAGAGATCATCCATATTGATTTCTTTTATTAAAAATTTATGGTNNATTGTGTAATAACCGCAGGTTCCTGAAATTTGGGGTGCAAAAAAATCGTCTATTTCGTACTTACGCGTAGTAGGAGTTCCGCCTAAGTAATTCTGAATGCTGTTTTGAAGTGTTTGATCAAACGCCACTGGGTCACCGCTTAGACTTCGAAAGTCATAGAGATTTCTCAGAAAGAAATAATCCGTAATATTTTTTTTGGGAACGTTGACAAGTTCCACAAACGGCAGCATCAAAGGATATCCAACATCGGCTTGCAGGTTATAGCCCGCGCCTTGCCCCATGTTGAAGACTCGCAGCGTGTAGCCTGCTCCTTCCCGTTTAACTGAATAGATGATGGCATGCCCCGGCCACCCTCCTGAAAAATAAAAACTATCTTGGTCGTCGAGAGCTTGGACCGTTGTCCGAAAATTGGCGAGAAAATCTGCTAGTGTTCCACGTTTAAGAGCGGAAGTGATCGCTACCGCGATCTGACCTTGTTTGATAATTTTATGAAATAATTTGGGTTCGAGATCGGGAACAAGATCGACACGTTTGGCTTTATCGATTTCAGCTTGCTCATTTGGAAAATAAGTATGACAGGGAACTACATCATCGGCACCTTCGATAAAATTCTGTCTCTTAAGAACCTTGCATATTTTGCTTACCATGCGGTTTCGGAGCACGAGTTGGTCGGATGTTCCGGAACTAAGTCCTTCCAGATCTGTGCCTTTTGCAAAGACATCGCCAAGAATGTGAGCGAGCATAGCGTCGCGGTCGATTTCCTTTCTTGCAAAAATCTCATCTAATTCTTTTGTTATATCAGACGTAGCCTTGGTAATTTCAAAGGATCGGCAATAGCTCAATTCAAGCAGAAGCTTGTCATATTCATGGGCCAGTTCCGCTAGATTTAGGGGATTGGCTCGGAGAGCCTTGGCCTTGTTAAGCGCTAGGTCTATGGCTTTGCGGTGCTCACTGTCCCAACAATGAAATTCCTTCTTTGCTATTTTGGCCAGAATCGAATCGATGCGTCCTGTAATTTTGTCGAGATTGGATTCATATTTTTCAAAGCAGCTTTTTGGAATTGGAGATGGAATCGGTGGGAGCTCTTCTGGCTCACAGTCAACTAGCATTGTGTTAGCGGAAGTAGCGGCAGGAGGTACTGGCAGTACATCGGGACTTAGCCATACAGCACAGAGCACACGTAAAATTTGCGAAATGATGTCGGACATAGATTGGTCTTATGAACTCAAGGGTTATCTTGGATCGCCTGGCTCAGTCCTCGGCACAAAAGAGACCCTTGTTAAGCTCTCATATTGTGAAAAATTAGAAAAAATTGTGATTTTTTAAGCGTGTTGCTTAGTTAGAACTTGTTTTGCGAGGAAAAAATACGGTACCCAAACTTTTCTCAATCTTATTCATCGAGGAAGGAGGGTAGAATATCCTGGGAGCTAAGACCGACAATGAAAAGAATATCATTCACACTGATGACGAAGTTCGATTTCGGATTAAATTCGCGTTTTCCCTGCCGCTCGACTCCAACGACCATACCACCAAATTTTTCACGAATGCCTGACTGGAGAATGCTGAGGCCAGCGAGTGGCGAACCATCACGAACAAGAATTTTCCGTAAGCTGTATGTCGAAAGTTCAGGAATTTCTTCTTGTTCTTCGTTGGGATGCTCAAAAAGATCCCGAATTTTCTCGACTTCATCATCCGTGCCTAAAAAGAGCAGTTGGTCATCGGGGAGTAGAACATCATTAGCCTTCGGGGCGACCATAATCTTAGAGCCACGTTTAATTGCCACAATATTGATGCCATGTTGCTCCCGCATTTGAAGTTCGACCAAGCGTTTAGCCACAACGGTTGAATTGGGATGTATAGAAACGCTTACCAAATGGGCATCCCATGGCGCCAGATTGCTCAGCACTTCTGCCGAGAGACGTTCGGCTTTCTGAGCTTGAAAGCCCGAATGAAATTGCAATTCAAACCAACGATAAAAGGCTTCGAGTTGCGTCTTGAAGATGAACGTCACCAGCACAACAACGAGAGCGGTGAGCATGAAAGAGATCCACAAGGGGAAGAACTCAAGACTGAGCACACCCACTAAAACAATGGTGACAATACGACTCAGATAGAGGCCCCCACGCTTCGTGAGGTCAGCGAGCCGGGTATCTGCAATATTGTGGGCAAAATTTCTGAAGACTTGCGTCATACCCCACAAGAAAGGTGCAGAGAGGCTAATGGCGATGAGCCAGCCCAAACCTTTAGCCAGTTCGACAGTGATGTTATGAGCTTCGAACCATGGCACAACAAGTCTGCCACTCAGTAAGAAGACGATAGTGACAATAATGGCATTCGAAAACCAGCGCATAAGCAGCAAGTAGAGCGCTTTCTTGCTCTCTAAACCACTTTGACTTTTGAGGGCAAAGGCTGAATAGGAGTTGAGTGCGTTCTTAAGCGAGAGCGGAAGTTTTTTATCGACAAAATCGCCGAATTTCGGAGCAGCACGCATGAGATAGGGTGTCGTAAAGGTGGTGATCAAAGAGGCCGCTACGATCATGGGAAAGAGGCTTTCGCTAATCACCCCATAACTGCGCCCCACGGTCGCAATGATGAAGGAAAATTCACCGATTTGCGCCATACTAAAACTGATACGAATCGCTTTGTTAAGCGTTTGACCGGTAATTAAGGATCCAATAGTGATCGAGATAATTTGCCCGACCACAATGAGTAGAGAAACTGCCAGCACCAGGCCCAAGTGATCGACAAGAACCTTCGGATCCATCATCATGCCCACGGATACGAAAAAGATGGCTCCGAAAACGTCCTTAAGGGGACGGGTGAGATGTTCGATTCTTTTCGCTTCGGAGGTTTCAGCCAAAATCGAACCCATGATAAAGGCACCGAGAGCGACGGAATAGTGAAAATAGGCCGACAAGGTAACAAGACCGAGACAAAGCCCGATCGACAGAACCGTAATCATTTCATTGTCACCGTGCTTACGCACAGACTTCACAAAACGCGGAACAACAAACATTCCCACCAAAAACCAAGCAGCTACGACCACCGCGAGTTTTCCAGCAGCAATCAATAAGTCGAGTCCGCCTAAATTGGCACTTTCCGCAACACTCGAGAGCGCCACCAAGATCAGAATGGCTACCAAATCTTCGACGATCAAAATACCAAAGACCATTTGCGCAAAGAGCTTGCTTTTGAGGCCCAGCTCCTCGAAAGCCTTGATAATAATTGTCGTGGACGAGATCGAAATCATGCACCCAAGGTAGATGCTCTCGATATTTTTCCAACCGGCAAGTCGACCAAAGCCGTAGCCTAGAGCAATCATCAAAACGACTTGAATCATCGCAGTAATGCCGGCAGAGACCCCAACCCGGGCAAGCTTGCGAAAGCTAAATTCTAAGCCCAAAGCAAACATGAGAAAGATAACACCGAGTTCGGCCCAAACATGAACATTCGGCATATCGGTTACAGATAGAATTCCAGGTGTATAGGGTCCAACTATAAGACCGGCGATGATATAACCCAAGACCACCGGTTGACGGATACGTCGAAAAATAAAGGTAACTACGGCAGCAACACCAAGAATAATCGCAAGGTCACGGATCAAGGGCGCAAGATGTAATTCACTAAGTTCCAAAGTTCTTCCGAATCAGATAGAGAGCTGTAAAATTCTCCCTAAACTAGTAAAAGGGAGCCTGCTGAGGCCGACAATACGCCATATTGATCAGAACCGCAAACCCAGTCTGGAGGCGCGACAGCGAGTCTCACTGGAGAGTGAAGAGTACAGTATCCGATCCCAACATACGCTTTGCGGGCGCACTGCCGTCATCGACCTCGGAATTGACAGGGGCACCGAGCCTCAGCGTCGGAGGTGAATCGGCATTGATCAGGACGTTTGAATAAACGAGCCCTGCGGAAAAGGCCGTGGGTTCGCTTGGGGTGCAATTTAATCCAGTGATATTTTGTGTAGTCCCGACTACCCAGTCCGTCAGGCCACAAAACTTTGTTGTATTGAGTGCATCTGCACCGAGCGAGGAAACCGGTGTAAATAGAAATCTTCCAAAATACGCATTGACTGCCAGAGCTCCCGCAGGTGTCGTCACACTACCCTCTATAAGGTCCGTGATATAAGTAGTCGCTGTCGCCAGCGCCAGGAGGCAGGCACTGTCGGCAAAGGTATTGTAAATAAGCTGTATAGAGGAACCATTCGAAATAAGCGTATCTTTTTCATAACAGTCGGGAACATTGTTGCGGCAGGTCTGGCAATCAGAAAGCCAGGTACCACTCGTTGGAAACGTATTCCCAATCGGCACAATTGGTGCTGTTGACACAGCCTCCGACACAGTGCCTAAATCACCGCTAATCGTCACCACTTGATAAGCTCCGAAATATGCTGCCGTGACTTTCACCACACCATTCACCACTGAAAAGTCATTAGCCGCTAAAAAACCGGTAAAGACCTCTCCCGGGTCTGCTGCTTTTATGATGCGGAAAAGCACGCCGGTTGTAGAACTCAGTCTGAACGAAGTCGGAAGAGGAATTTCAAGGGTAAAAGGTTTGACAGGATCCACGTTAGTGCTGGATTCGACAAGCACTGCGTTTGAAGCAGCGCTAACTGCGGTAGTGGGTATTTTAAGATCCAGTGCGGTATTCACCGAGACCAGTGAGTCCGCTTGTTCAACAGTAATATCCACATTCGTTGCCAAACTACCGGGAGCAAATGAAACTTGAACGCCCTTTATAGCACTTGAAGTACTTGCGCTCACGACTTGTGCCAAAGCTGCACTTGCGGAAACCGTTCCTATCGCCACGCCACCTACGTCCGATTTAAGAACGACTTTTTGACTTGCAGCATGCGAATCGGAACCTGGCGAGGTACTTGAACTCGAACTACCGCAAGCATGCAGCACTAATAAGAGCGAGAGACTTAAAAGTGATCGATTCAAAAAAAATGAACACATAGTAAAGTCGTCCTGGAATTTGTAGTTTTGCTTGCATCAGGATGCCGAGGCTAAGCGCGAGCTCTGCTATCGTAGTCTACTAAGCCGAGGCCCTCGTGAAATTCCTAACAGAATCCCTACTTATAATGATAAGCCAAGAGGTCGCTGGACAATTCAAGCAAGTTTTACCTAGACGACAAGCTCGAAGACTTGGAAATCCTTCATTCTAAACGTTATAAATAGAGAAGTTGACGAAACTACGAACAAGGAAGCAAAAAATGCGCACACTCTATCCTCCCGTAGAACCTTTTTCATCCTTTATGCTCTCGGTTTCCAATCTCCATTCGATCTATGTCGAACAGGTAGGAAATCCCAATGGCGTGCCCGTAGTCTTTCTCCACGGAGGGCCGGGGGGAGGCTCCGAACCAGACTATCGACGCTTTTTTGATCCCATGAAATTTCACATCGTGCTCTTTGACCAACGAGGGTCCGGAAAAAGTACTCCCTATGCCTGCTTGCAAGACAACACAACTTGGGACCTAGTTGCAGACATTGAAAAAATTCGAGAGCGACTCGGCATTCAAAAATGGCATGTATTCGGTGGTTCTTGGGGAAGTACCCTAGNNGCAATTTGTCATCCCCAAAAGGTTTCCAGCCTAATCCTGCGCGGTATCTTCCTGCTCCGACAAAAAGAAATCGACTGGTTTTATCAGCATGGCGCTAGCGAGATTTTTCCCGATGTGTGGGAAACATTCTTAGCACCAATCCCGCATGAAGAACGCGACAATCTCGTGCAAGCCTACGCCAAAAGGCTCTTCAGTGCTAAACCCGAACTTGTTAAAGAGGCTGCTCGCGCATGGAGCGTTTGGGAAGGGAGCACTTCGCGTCTGATTCCGGACGCTCAGGCTATAAAACGCTTCGAAGCCGATACTTTTGCAAAAGCGTTTGCGATGATCGAATGTCATTACTTCGTTAATAAAGGCTTCTTCAGCCATGACAATTGGTTACTGGATAACGGTAAAATCATCAAAGACATTCCAGGAGTGATCGTCCAAGGTCGTTATGACGTTGTCTGCCCTCCCGAAAGTGCCTGGCAGTTGCATAAGGCGTGGCCTAAGTCCCAATTGATTCTTGTACCCGATGCAGGACACTCTGCNNTCTTCTTCAGAGCAAGGTTCCTGGGGATAGCTGACACAAACGGTTCCGAAAAACGTCCCGTGACAATAAGGCTCCTTTTCCTCTGGGGTCAAAATATAAGTTTCCTTTTCCTCGTTGGTATCCATTTCACGCGGATTCACCGAACAAAATTCATTAGGGCCCTTATCTGCCTCGCAACCCTGATCTGTGTTGTAATCGCAGTGCAAACCGTCTTTGGCCTCGAGACAAAAGTGAGAAGCCAGGGAAGGGTTGGCAAACATCAAAACGATACTTGGGATTGCACACTTTATAATTTCCACAGTGCGGTCCTTTTTTCAAGTCCCTCTACGTACATAGAAAGATCGGAATAGTTCGGAANNGCGCTGAAATGACAGCGTTATTTTATACCCGCTTAAAAAAAGGGGATATCTTGAAGAAAACCGGAAATATGCAGATTCGTATCTCAGCTGAAGACAAGAGCCTGCAACGCGAAGCTGAAATTTACGCATTTACCACAGTTGACGCCCTTAAACGTGCCGGCCTTGCTTATCTCGCTTCCCTCATGCTGCTCGTAATCTGCATCCCCATTCCTTTAGTCCACTTCATCGCGGTTCCAACCCTCCTTCTTCTAGGCCCCTTGTTTGCAGCTCTCATATTCAAAATTTTCTTCAAGCAGGAAGAATTACGTATTAGAGATGCCCAGTGTCCAACATGTCAAGCAGCACTCAAGTTAGCAACAACTCCGACAGAGTGGCCCCTGCATGATCGTTGCTCCGAATGCCGCGTCTCCTATCAAGCTGAGATCTTAAGCAAGACAGACATTTGATCTTTTGAAATACAGAAATTTGCGTAGCTCGTAATTTTTTTTAAATCCATCTCTTCAGCGTTTTTCGGGTGGCAGATCAAATAAGAGAAACTCTGCTCCTTCCGTGGTGAAAAAAAGTAAATGATTTTCTTTACAGACACCGAGGCCATCGCCCGAGTTAAGGATAAACTCGTCATTGACCACAACCTGGCCTTTATAGACTTGAAGCCAGTAGTCACGGTCAGGATTTGCTGGGAATTCTAGTTTTTTGTCTGCTTTTAATTGCGCTACGTAAACTTCGCTATCTTGATGAATGCGCACGGAGCCCAAACGGCCTGACTGCGAAAGCACGAGGGTGAGGTCTTGACTGGCAAATTCCTTCTTGAAGGACTTTTGTTCGTAGGACGGTTTCAGCCCCTTCACGTGTGGAAACCGCCAGATTTGTAGCAGGTGAGTCAACTGATCTTTGTGGTGGTTATATTCCGAATGTTCGACTCCCGAACCAGCCGACATCCGCTGAATATCCCCGGGCAGAATAACCGTAGAATTACCCATTGTATCTTTGTGCTCGAGCGCTCCAGAAATGATGTAGGTGATAATCTCCATATCTTTATGACCATGCGTGGGGAAACCCTCACCGCCTTGAATACGGTCTTCGTTAATCACCCGCAAAACGCTAAATCCCCGATACTTTGGATCATAGTAATCGGCAAAGGAGAATGAAAAATAGGAGTCTAGCCAGCCGAGATGACTATGACCTCTCTCAAGACTCGGTCGTTTGAAAAACATGGCATGTCCTCCACCTCATTGGATACCATCGAAAAAGGGACTGTCCTGAAAAGTCTTTGCAAGTTCAAGATATTCGATAGGGCTGAGGGTATCAGGACGTCGTGACAGATCGAGACTTACCCGATCCTTATCGACAGTTTCTAAAAATTTAGAGAGGGCATTACGAATTTTTTTTCGACGCTGGGAAAACGCAAACTTCGTAAGTTTCTCCACTTTGCGTAAAAGGATGGGCTCCGCACACTCTGTTTTAGGCAGCAGGGCTATAATCGCACTATCCACTTTGGGAACGGGTACGAAGCACGTGCGCTCCACCTTCGCCACGAGGCTTAAATTCGCGCGCAGTTGTGCAAAAACGCTGAGACTTCCATAACTTTTAAAGCCCGGTTCCGAAACGAGTCTCTCAGCAAATTCAAGTTGAACTAAAAGGACAGCGATCGCAAGGCGACCCAAGTGCGGAAATATCGATTCCAGCAAGGGTGTTGATATGTGATAGGGGATATTGCCACAAATCGCTACTGGCCCTTGCGCCTGGGCAATCCAGGCAGCAAAGTCAAAGCGTAAGATATCGTCATGAACAAGAAAAAGCCTGTGCTCGCTAATGACACTGGGATAGCGTTGTTGAAGATAGGTGAAGAAACGCAGGTCCCTTTCAACACAGGTGACTTTAAAGTTTCTCTTCAACAGAGAATCGGTAAGAATGCCCTTGCCGGGGCCTATTTCAAGGACCGAACAGATGGAGTGTTGGAGAAGAAGATCTGCCAATTTTTCACAGGGCCAATTCGTGTGAAGAAAGACTTGTGAGAGTCGAGACCTTTGTTTTGGTGCTTCCATTATTTTCCAATCGGAGTTTCTTCATATCGGGAATAGGCTTCCCATACAAAATTATGAAAACGACTAAGGTCGTTGGTGCCCTCGTAAATGTGCCATCCGTAAGCAGCGATCATCGCGGCATTATCCGAACAGTATTTAAGATCGGGAAAGTAACAAGGTAGCGAGATGGCGTCCGTAAGAACATTACGGAAGTAGCTATTGGCGGCAACTCCTCCCGATACGAGGACGGAACGTGCTGTAGGGTGAAGAGTCAAAGCCGTTTGCAATTTGCGGATAATTTGATCAAAGGCCTCACGTTGAAAGGCTGCACAGATATCCCAGCTTCTTTCGGGGCTCAGCTTATCATTTTCTTTGGCTAGGAGATAACGAACGTGGGTTTTTAATCCGGAATAACTAAAGGCCATTCGTTCCCGTTGATCCAGAATGCGTGGCATGGCGACGACATTGGCATTCCCCTTATTGGCAAGGGCTTCGACCAGGGGCCCCCCTGGATAGCCAAGCCCAAGAAGTTTTGCCACTTTGTCGAAGCTTTCACCGCACGCATCATCGATCGAGGCGGCGAGCAGTTGAAAGTCGGTAGAACCTGTCATCCAATAAAGGTTCGTATGGCCCCCTGAAATGACAAGAGCCAGGCAGGGGAACACTTCTTCCGATCGCACAGCTAGGCCAAGCAAGGCACCATGCACATGGGCATGCACGTGATTGACAGGAACCAAAGGCTTAGCAAGAGCGTTGGCCAACCCCTTGGCAAAGGAAACCCCCACCAGCAAAGCCCCAATAAGCCCCGGCCCTTGTGTTACACATATGAGATCGATGGCATCGGCAGCAAGACCGGCTTCACTCAGGGTTTCTTGGAACAGCGGCATGAGGGATCGTAAATGTTCGCGAGCAGCCATCTCCGGGATCACTCCCCCGTAAAGCGCGTGCTGTTCAGACTGCGAAGCGATTTTGGAATTTAAAACTTCCCGCCCATTCTTCAGGAGGGCAAACGCGGTTTCGTCGCAACTAGATTCGATGCCCAAAACAATCATATTTTATTCCAAGGAAAAAGAGACTTAGGTTGGTTTTGCTTCGAGTTTTTTGATTTGCTTCTTGGCCAGCTCACTTTCGTGCGATTGAGGGAATTTTTCAATCAGCAACTTATAATAGGCCTCTGCGGTTTTTTTATCCCCCAGATTTCGGAAGCAATCACCCATTCGTAAGCGAACTTTCGGACCCAAATCTCCCAAGTTTTCTTTTTTAAGCAGCTCACTAAACGATATGGCTGCCTCGCGCACGTTGCCGACTCGAAAGAGACTCTCAGAATAGTAATAACGAATCAATTCCACATTCTTTTGCCCCTTGAGGGTCAAAAGATGAGGGGCCTNNGGCCTGAAAGGCCTGCTCGACCGTCTTGAACGTGCTAGCCTTGGCCTTCTTATCACCTTTTTTTTTGTCCAGTCTTTCCAAAATCGAGAGAATCTCGATCTGGGCCTTCTCAAGAGCATCCATTTTCGCATCAAGCTGGACGGCTTTTTCTGGGTCGTAGCCCTTAAGTATCTCTCTAATATGATGTACTTGCTTGGCAATTGAAGGCTCATGGGTGGTGCTTTGCCCAGGCATCTCGCCTTTTTGAATGCCCACCTGAAGCTTGTCGATTTCGCCTCGGATTTTCTGCACGTCCTCTTGGAGTTGGCTGACGCGGCTCGATGCAGAGACGTACTGACGGCTGTTTGTCTGTTGTTTGTCTTGGATTTCGTTTTCCAACGCTAGTACCCGCGTATTCACATCGAACAGCTCTTTGCGAATTTCGTCATCATGCGCGCAAGCGCCTAAGAGAGCGATCAGCACCACAAAAAATAGCGGCCAATTTTTACAGACCATCTTCGTCAAACCTCTTTGTTTTACGCTGACTTTAGAAATGTCTCGTCGAAGGTTTTAGCATACTATGGGGGGAGGAGAGATTGAAATTCATATTCGTTTTAGACTTTGGGCTTTCGTCGATTGATACGGTTGATCATTCGAAAAAGGGCATTGCAATCACCGACCCAACGGNNGTTTTCAATAAAGCTTTAAGTCGCAGTTTTTCCTTCATTTTTAACCAATCGTTCAAATTTTCCATGTAATAGGAAAGCCGCCCTTCTAGACTCTTCGGCCTCTCGTAGGCATCGCTTGGAACATAATCGCTCCAGACCCGTTTGCGGGTATGGGCTTTATCGTTCGCAGGCGCATCTCTGTCATTGACCTTTTCTTTGGAAACTGTACTAATTGAATTTTCGGCGTCATTTTGATCGCTTTGGGCAATAGTTGCTTGCTCTTCTGCGGGTTCCTTTACTGTAGTTGTTGGTTCGGAACCCATTTATTTCACCTTCAAAGCAAAAAGTGTTATATCAATAATGACATCGGCAAATTTCTAAGAATCATTAAGGGTTAATATCCCGAAGCACAAAAGAGTAAAGTTAGTGCGGCATTTAGAAGAGAGAACAATGACCAAGGAATTTTCTCCAATGACATCAGACTCAGATGAAAAGAACGACATACAACGTCTTGACGAAAAGATATCCCCAGTTGAGACCCCAGCCGACGATGTTGAAAATAGGTTTGATACGGATCCGTTTNNCGCTGCCTCCTATGCTAGCTCTGAAGAACACAGCTCAAAGGCGCCAATGCCCAATCCTCTTTTAGACTTCACTCAAGCCGGGTTTTCCCAGGAAATTTTAGACGCTATTGCTAGTGCCCAATGGAAAGCACCGCGCACATTGGACAGTCTTTGTCTGCCCCTGACGCTCGCAGGTAAAGACGTTGTGATCCACGCCTCATCAAAAACATCAGCCATAACATTTTTAACCCTTGCGGATTGCTTGATCAAACGCAAAACTCACGCAAACGGCGAGGCTTCGTTCCCTCAGGCCCTCGTCATCTATCCTTCGACAAGCGCAGCCAGCAAAGGCTGTCAGGATTTTCAGCGCCTCTTTTCGAAGCTCTCCCTCACGGCTGTAAGTCTTAGCAACCTAGAAGAGACCGGAGGGGATCGCACACCGGATGACTTTAGCCAGGCAGATATTGTTTTTGCAGATCCGAGCAGTTTGAGGAATGCCTGCAATAAACAGCTGAATCTGCAAGGTGTGGTTCTGTGTATTGGCAGAGATGTGGAAAATCTTTTGGAAGGGGGCTTGCAGGAAGATTTGGTATTTCTTCTTTCACGACTTGCTGACGCACAGAAGATTATATTTTCTGGCACCATCTCCAAACGTGTAAGAGACTTAGCTGACGAATTTCTAAAAGAACCTGAGTACATCTCTCTCGAACGCGAGCGAGCTACGATTCCATCGGTTAGCCACTCTTCGTTTCTTTGTGAAACTCCAAACAAGTTCAAAGTCCTGCTTGGCCTCCTACAGGACCAAAGCCCCAAGTGTGCACTCGTCTTTGCCAACTCGAAACTTACAGCAGCTTGGCTTTATCATAAGCTGCTTGAAAACGGTTACAACACCGAACTGCTGGCAAATGAACTCCCCCAAACCAAACGTGTCGAGGGCGCTGAAGGACTTAAAAACAGTCAGACTAAAATCTTCGTGGCAACCGACTTTGCAGCTCGGGATTTTCAAAACTCTGAACTGAGTCATGTCTATAATTTCGATCTGCCTGATAGCGGCGAAGCCTACTTAAACCGCATGGGGCAGGTGGGTAAAGAGACTCAAGGCTACGTATGTTCCTTTGTCTGTGACGAATACGGAGAAAACTACCAACATGTGCAAGATCTTTTAGGCCAAAAAACGCCTAAACCGGCTTGGCATAAAGAAGAGTATCTGAAGATCGTCGACAAGTCCGGCAATCCATTCTTGGAAAAGAACATTGGTTACGTTCCTAAACGCTTTGATGAACGCCCACATCGAGGCGGTCATGATCGTCACCCTCAAGATGGTGAGCGTCGACCACCTTTCCGTGGCAGGAATGACCGTCCAGAGCGTAGCGAACGTAGTGACCGTCCGGAGCGCAGCGAGCNNCGCAGCGAGCGTATTGAACAACGTATCGAGCGTAATGACCGTCCGGAGCGTAATGACCGTTCCGAACGCAGTGAGCGAGGGGATCATAGCGAACGTACCGAGCTTCGAAAGGCCGGAGCGTCCTCCAAAGGGCCGCAAATCAAGCCACGAGCGCCTAAAAAGATTCATACGTCGTCTACCCAAGTTCGTCCTATCGAACAACGCCGGGTGACGCCAAAGAGCCAAAACACCGGTGCTGGCTTGCTTCGGAAGTTCCTCGCCTTCTTCCTCCCGAAGAAAAAGAAATAGACGAACTTCAGTCCTTTCCGTCATCGCGCCGATACTTTCTAGTATTGGCGCTCATTTTTTCTATCATGCGATGCTATGCCCACAACACACGGCACAATGCCTCGTTCTAAGAACACATACCAAAGCTGGGGAAGATCTTCGAAAGCTGACCAAAATTGCCTGGCTGAGCCTCCCCGCATCGACAAGAGTGCATCGATGCGCGTTCGCACTCCAGCAGCACTGGAAGCATGGATCGTGGATAGG
>PLEQ01000179.1 GCA_003136475.1 Deltaproteobacteria bacterium | reverse complement strand
ATCGCAGTCTTAGCTCTTCTGTACGCGCTTCCAGAGGGTCAGCGGCTGTTTTTTGCTGTTGCTGCCCGTAAATCTTCAGGAAAACTCGAAGTAAAGGTATAATTTTTTACCGCATTATCGTCCGACCAGTAAAAGCGCAGTTCCTTGTAGTAGCTTTTCAGAAAGGGCGAGTACTTATAGTAAGCGTAGGTCCACGTCAGGGTACCGCCAGAATTGCCAACGGCATAAGGCTTGCCGAGAACAAGCGCGACATCATCTCGCTTCGTGCGCTCTTTCTGAATCCAGTCGGTGCGTGAGGGGAAATCTCGGCCGCTTGACACGCAAGCCTGCCAAAGGCTTGTTATAAAAATTAATACTGCAAATTTCGCCAAATTTCGCCACATAAGCTACTCCATCTTTGCTTGGCTTCTACAAAGCGCAAACGCATAATGCACCAGTATCTCTAATTTCAATACAAGGCCTCGAACATTAGAGCTCGAGACCTCGATGATTCCCATTTTCATGGAGTCAGTCAAGATGTTAAGGTGGACTTTTCTTTTTCTGTCCGTATCTTTCACAGTTTTCACTGTAGGTTGTGAGCACATGGGTGATTTTTTAAACACGAAACGGGCCGTAGTAGACGTCGATGCCAGACNNATTTCGAGCCATAACACTTGATAATAAGTTAACGGTCCTGCTGATTTCAGACCCGCAACTGAATAAGTCAGCCGCCGCTATGGACGTCGGCGTGGGTAGCCTGGCGGATCCTAAGGAGCATGTTGGACTGGCGCACTTTCTCGAACATATGCTCTTCCTCGGCACTGTGAAATATCCCGAAGTTGAGGAATACAGCCAGTATCTTTCCAAATATCAGGGGCAGTCCAACGCCTTCACCGATGAAGAAGATACAAACTACTACTTTGANNTTTAATCCCGAGTTCGTCGAGCGCGAACTGCATGCCGTCGATTCGGAGCATCAGAAGAATCTTAAAAACGACTCATGGCGCATCCGTCGCGTGTTTCAAGTGCTCCACAAACCTGGCCATCCTCGACAAAAATTCGGCACGGGCACTATTCAAACTCTCCAAGCGGTCGACAAGCAAACGCTGATCGATTTCTACAAGAAGAACTATTCTGCGAACTTGATGAAATTGGTCCTGATGTCTCCGAATTCTCTCGACGCGATGGAAAAGATGGCGCGTGAGAATTTTTCAGCCGTACCCAATTTCAATTACAAACGCCCCGCTTACGATCCTGAAATCTTCGCTGCGAATCAATTGCCAAGACTGGTAAAAGTGAAGTCGATCAAGAAACTTCATCGCTTGGAAATCGCTTTTGCCTCACCGAGCGAACTACCTTACTGGGAATCTAAGCCAGCAGCAGCAATCAGTCACTTGCTCGGCTACGAANNCCCTTCTGAAACGGGAAGGACTCGCCACCAAACTCGAATCAGCGGTGGAATCTTCGACGTACACCGGCACTTTTCACTTCGACATTGAGCTTACCGACAAAGGCTTGCAAGAGTGGCAGAGAGTACTGGAGTACTTCTTTAGCTATGTGGATCTCGTACGCAGTGAGGGCTACAAGCGCTATATCTACGACGAGCGCAAGACCATGGCTGATATCGACTACTTCTATCGTGAGCCTCGCGAAGGCGGCAATGTTGCTTCCGACTATGCGATGAAGATGCAGAGCTATGCTCCCCTTGCCATTGATCGCGATGATCTTTTGATTCACAAATATAGCTCAGCTGACTTCGATTTATTTCTCTCAGCTATAAAGCCTGAAAAGATGAATGTGTTCCTAGTTGGCGACGACCTGGATACCGATCAGACGGAAGAATATTACGGAGTCTCTTACAAGCAAGAAAAATTGGCACAAGACTTCATCAAAAAGCTCCAAGATACCCCTCAAAATCAGACTCTGAGCCTACCGGAACCTAACCCGTTCATTCCTGAAAAGCTTAAACTTGTAAGCAGTGATAAAGCGACCCAAGCAACGAAATTAATCGACAATGAATGGGGCACCTTTTGGTTTCATCTGGATGATGAGTTCAAGCTACCCAAGGCCAGCATTCGCCTCATGCTCATGAACCAGAAGACGAACGGCTCGCCCTACAATAAGATGATGGCGCAGCTCTACTCCGAAGCGATCAATGAAAGTTTGAACGAATGGGCTTATATCATCGGTCTTGCTGTNNTCTCCGGCTATTCTGAAAAAATCCCCCAGCTGCTCGAAGAGCTCAGTCGAAAACTGACCGACATCACTATCGATGCTGACACCTTTGCAGATATCAAAACTGAGCTCAAACGCAAAATTGCCAACACAGTTTTGAATTCGGCCTATTGGCAGACGCTCTACGAACTCAAGTACGTCAGCAATAAGAACATGATTCACAATTTCGAGTATTTCAATCCCCTCGAAAAAAAGGGTGTAGACCTCATCACCCCTGTAAGTTTTGATGAACTTAAAAATTATGCCAAAGGGCTCTACGGAGAAATCGCAATCGATGGGGCGGCCTATGGCAGCCTTGAATCCGAAACTTTAAAAACGTCGGTGCTCCGTTTTACCACGGCCTTTCATTCCAAAGTTCTGGATCCGAAAAAACGCCCCAAAGAGGAAATCATCAGCTACCCATCCGGTAGCGAGCTTGCTGTCATTCGCCAGTCGCAGACGAATAACAACAGCTGGGGTATCAACATTCAGTTCGGCAAACGCGAAATGAAGCTCAACGCAGCGATCCGCATCGGGCATGCGCATCTCCAGACCAGTTTTTACACAGATCTGCGCACACGCCAGCAACTCGGTTATATAGTCGCTAGCAATTTAAGCATTTATGAACGTGTGCTCGGTCTTCTCTTCCTTGTTCAGTCTGCCAATTTCTCCCCTTTTGACATAGCCCAACGCGCCACCCGCTGGATGGAAGGCGCCATTCAGGAGCTGGACGCACTCACACCTGCTGAATTCGATACCTATAAGCAGGGCGTCATTCAGGAACTTCAAGAAAAAGACAAAACCATTCAGGATAAACTGGAAACCTTATACTTCGAAGGTATAGTCATGAAGGGGCACTTTCACTACAAAGACGACGTCGTCCGTGCCGCCAACATCCTCACCAAAAAAGAGATGNNAGATGGTCGATATCTTCCGTAAGGCTCTGGTCGGACCACAGCGAGCAAGTTTGGCAGTCTATTACACGACCGAAAAGGATTCCAAAGATAAGCCTATGGGGACGCTGTTAGAGAATATCAAAAAATTCAAAACTGAAACACGTACCTACGAGTAGCTTATGGAGACTCCGAGCCGTTACTGTTCGCTCGATGCCCAAAGCATCATGCATGATATTATCGGCTCTATTGAGTATCGTCCGCATCAAATTTTTTTAGAAGTTCCTGAGCCCTGGGATCGCACTTTCAGTTTGAGTCAGCACTTTCCAGCACACCTGGCTGTCGTCCTCAAAACTCTCGCTAAAAAAGGGAGCCTAGTCTCAACGAGCCTTTTTGCTCCGGATCCTACTTATTCACAAGCTGGTGGCTGGCGCCTCTTGTATTTAAGGGCTAAACCTGAGGCCTTACGTTACGAAACGTTTGAATTCGTAATTCCGCCTGAAAAAATTGCAGCACTTGTGGAGCAGATCGTGTCGGCACCCGATCCCCTAGATGCCTCCTTTGCGGATTATCGAGTCGCATCGCAAGCCAGTCGCGATTATTTTATCTGCACGCATTTTCGACGGGATCGTTGCTGTGGGGTCTTTGGCAATGCGCTTTATGAAAAACTTCGCAAAGATCCCTTGATCCAAAAACACAAGATTCGCATTTTCAGATCTTCGCATATCGGTGGGCATCGTTACGCACCGACCTTGCTGGAAAGCCCGACCCTGAACTGCTGGGGACTACTCGATGCGGTCCGTGCTCAGCAGATCATTCTTCGCGAAGGTCCTATCGAGAATGTCATCGACCACTATCGCGGTTCGGCACTTTTTGATTCACCCTTCTTCCAAGTTGCGGAAAGAGAAATTTTGCGCCGTCAAGGCTGGGACTGGTTCCAATTAGAAAAACGATCGTTTCATGGCGAACTTCACAATGAACACGGGATTGTCACCGTCCACTGCTCTCCGGCCAAAGGTCCGCAACGGCGCTATACGGTAGAAACGTATAGTACGGACCCCATTAGACTCCGCGCCAACTGCGACGATGATGAGACCCACGCCTTTCCGCAATACCTGCTCAAATCCGTCGAAAGCTCCTAATTGGGGAGGGATTTCAGAATCTCCTGAATACTTTCTAAAAGCTGAGCATCTGCCTCACGATAGACTGAAAACGTTTCTGGGTAGAGGNNAGCGCCGAAAGTAAATTTGTGTGGAGATAGAGCGGACTGTGGATCTCAATAATACGGCAATAGAAAATTTTTGGTGTCGTCGCGTTTGCTACCTTTAAATCATAGATCTGGAGAGACGCGTTTTGCGCACTCTCGACTTGCATCCACTTTCTAAGAGTTTCCTCAAGAGGAATTTCGCCAAAAAAAACCGGTTCTTTGATGAGCTGCCAGCCGGCATTTTTAAAGGCTGCCCCAATCGAGGCCCCAGCCAGAATATTGTTATGCACCGTTTCCAAAGACGGGCTCACCGGACTGGCATAACGCACAATAGCCAGCGTGCGCGTGATCTTTTGCCCATCATGCAAACTGTAAAGCTTCGAAATGCGCGTTTCAGAACAGTCTGATGCAGCTTGCGAAAGAATCTCCACCCCATAGGAACCGAAGAAATATTCAATGCGTTCGCTATTCAGCATCGTCTGCAGATGCCTGATGTCTTCTAGTTGGGGACTGGCGGCAAATGCTAGTACGCTTAGATTCAAGCAGATAAGTTTTATCAAAAATTGCATGGGCTATGTCCTTTCCAAAGTCCGGTCGTTTTGGGGAATCGGAGCGTGCGAGAATCGGGTAGGCCGACCCATT
>PLEQ01000134.1 GCA_003136475.1 Deltaproteobacteria bacterium | reverse complement strand
ACGCTAAAGACAGCTCCCCCATCAGCTTTGCCGTTAGCTTGGACCGTTTCGGTTGCACCCATTTCCGGATCACGAAAGATTAAACCGGTCGCGCTAGCGTTCATAAAAACACCTAACGCTAGACGCCGGAAGATCACACCCGAAAAATTACTCACAGCTCCGTGTTGGGGNNCTCGAGAAAAACATTCGTTGGATCGGCGTTTTGAACGGCAAGTTGCTGGGCCACATCACGCGCATCGGTAGACATTTCCAGTTCGGGAGAAAGAATAATGATTTGATTCAAAATGCCTGGGGAAATAGCCAGCCCAGCTGGGTTGTAAAATATGGCATCTTCACCTTCAGCAATGGCAATTCCCGTATCGCCCCGACCTTTGAAATAGGCGGTCCGAAATAAATACGGATATTCTTGAGCCAAGATGGAACTTGTCCAAGTCATGCCGATCAGGACCAAGATCAGGCGTTCGCCGANNTCTGACACCCCGTGACTCCCGGATCTTAATAGTGAGCTGGAATTCTAATCGGCCAATTTGGCGAATTACTTTTGGAAATTTTTTTGGATACTATGAAAATAGACTCGAAAAAGCCACCTGGTGGAAAAGAAATATCCCCCCGGGAGGGGGGCCTTAGGCATCGGCCACCTAAAGTGAATTGTAAAAAAGTGATGGTCAAACAAGGAAAAGTCAGTACTTGCAGTTACAGACACGGGAAGGTTGACGAAATGCAGTGGCCGAGCTTAAAGTTTTCTTAATTGAAGAATTTATTTCCTACTTGCACAAAGATCACACTAAAACCTTCAGAAACCCAACGCTTCCCACTTTCGTGAGAAACCTTTATTTTCCAATCGTTTCAATCTTTTACTGCAGGTCAACTTCAGTGGTGTTTAATACTCGTGTAAAAAAAACTTGTCAATAGCTAAAAGAATAGTTGGGGAATAATAAATTGTTTTTTGGATTTTCTATATTTGAGTGTGAATATGAGAGCTTGAAGCACTTGCCAAGCGATCTTGCAGTGGTCTAGTCGTTGAATGTCACCGGTTCGCGCATGATGACGCCCCGCAGATCTTGCGCAGTGCGGGCGAGAAGATCGTAAGTTGGCGGGAGACCGGCAAACGATTGAAGGTAGGAACTGACACGATAAATCAGTGCCGTGAAATCGCCATCGCTGAATTGTTCGCTAACGACAATCGGAATAACGGCGGCCCATTCATAACCCATGGCCCATTCTTTGATCAGAAAGCCCGCGCTGGGATTAAATTCACGAAAGATGGGGTGCTGGCGATTGTGGAAGGGCGGATCATAGTATTCCGGAAAGAGGTCATACGGATAGAGTTCAGCAATCTGTTTAGCCAGGGTCTGTAAAGAGTGGGGGAATTGGTAATTCTCAGCCACACCTGGTTTTTTATAGTGACCCAAAGAAAATGCGGCAAGGAGCTGGACGGATTTGAGCAGATTGCCATCATTGATTTGGCGCTCGCAAATAAGTTTGGCGATAAGGAGACCGCCGTTTTGCGGAAAGAGTCGGGCGACTTCGCCGTAAGGACTCAGGCGATCTTTTTCATCCAGCGCGCCGATTTGATGCAAATGCAGATGCAAGCGCGCAAGTTCGCCCTGGCTGACTTTGCGAAGCAGGGGGTGACACTTCTTGCGAAACTGACAGTTCGTGCACAGGGAGCCTTGGCCTTTGTTGAAGGCGGCAAATTCGAAGATGGGGCTGGAGCAAGGGCTGCCATCCGAGAGTTGTTTGGCAAGTTTGTCGCGTGTGAGCAAGGTGACGCTTACTTTTGGCTCTTGGTATTTGAGAAAACTTTTGCCGTAGACTTTTTCGATCTGGCCAACGGCGTAACCGCGACTGATCAGACCGAGAAAGGTGGTCGCATCTTTGCGCAAATTCGAAAAGCCTGCCTCGCGTTGGGTATGGGCAAAGCGTTTGTAGTAAACCAGGCTTGGCCAGAGTGTAAAGCCCACTACATCTTTCCCGCGCCGTCCCGCTCGGCCGGTCATCTGTAAGACCTCAGACGCACCATACTCCGTGATCCCGCGTTCGCCAGGCCGGGAGCAGTCGCTGATCAAAGCGGATCGCACCGAAAAATTGATACCGAGACTGAGACCCATCGTCGCAAAGCAAAAGCGCACAGCGCCTTCTTTGACGAGCAATTCAATGGCGTGCCGAACGGGCGGTGTTAGACCAGAATGATGGTACGCGATGCCGTATTGAGTTATGAGCTCGCGCAGCTCGCGTTCCATGAAACGGACACTGTGAAAATTGGTCTCACAGCGCTTAAGAGCTTCGAGAATATTTTTCTGACCCTCTGCGGAAAGGGGTGGCACGAAGTCGCGCAAGCAAATCGCGCGTTCAACAACTGCCGAGCGCTTTCCCGCGTAAACTATACACGGTGTCAGCTGCCAGTCTTCGAGCCGTGCAATGCGTTCACAAAGCTTGTCGATCGGCAGATGCATCGGCTTTTTGGCAGCAGCTTTGACCAAAGCTTTGCGTGGGAGCATGTCCGGCAAATACCAGTGATCTTTGAACCAGGTCAGATCAACCAAGGGTACCGGCCGTTTGGTGACTGTAATCAAACGCGCTGCGCGGCGACTGATGTTCTGAAGCCAGCCTGCGAAGTCTGCAGCGTTGGCAACCGATGCCGAGAGCAAGAGAATTTGAGAACTTGGCGGCGTCAGGATCATGGCCTCTTCCCAAGCACTGCCGCGGCTTTCATCCTGTATAAAATGGTATTCGTCAAAGATTACGAGATGCCGACCGAGGTCGGGCTCAACGCCCAACAGCGAGTTGCGGTAGGTTTCCAAAGTCGCAACCACGATCGGAGCATCCAAATTCTCTTTAGTGTCCCCGGTGGCGATACCGACAAATTCACGACCAAAAAGCGAGCGAAATTCGCGCAACTTATCATTGGACAGACTTTTGACCGGACAGGTATAACACGCTCGAAAATCGGGGCGATGCAGGTTGGCTTCGAAAAACGCCTCCACAATGCGAGTTTTCCCCGCAGTTGTCGGCGCGTCGATCACGACATTTTCGCCATCCTGTAAAGCGTCAAAAGCTTCGCGTTGCCAGGGATCCAGTTGCGACATATCGGATGCGTAGCTTCCTCGCCGCTGACTCAGTTCAGCGGATTCTGACAGCAACTTGGCTATGGTTTCATTTGTGGCTTCCCAAGCTTGTCGCATCTGTTTGGATGTGACCGGTGTCGCTGGTTCACCGCTAGAATCAGGGGACGCCTGAACTGTATTTCTTTTAGGCTTGAAGGAAGCGCGGGGAGTATCGCGTCGATCCTTCGTACGACGATCCTCATGACTATCGGATTGCGTGCTGCTTCCGCCTGAACTGGGTCCACTACTATGTACGGGCAATCGAAACGAGTTTTTGTGGACTGAGCTCCCGGATCGCTGTTTTTTCCTTCGCAAAGATGAGTTCCTTCAGAATTAAGAAGATTCAACCAATTAACCAAATTGATCGTAGCAGAAAATTTCTTGAGAAGCGGATGCTAATATGCGGGTTTTGCTTCTTACGCAGTGGCAGGTTGCCATGCAGCTCCCTCCCGCGTACGTGAGTTGCTGGAAAATAGCAAGAAATTTTTTCATCTCCGACTGAGGCGGATCTTCAGCGCCTCGAGATGCTCGCGGAGTTCTTCGCTCAGAGCTCCGAGGTCACCATGGTTGTGAATGAGACAATCGGCAAGTTTTTCTTTTTCTTGGTTGCTGAGTTGAGCGGCCATGATCTTGCCGGCTTGGTCGGCGCTGATGCCATCGCGCCTTTGGAGGCGGGCTTGCTGGGTCGCGGGATCCGAGACTACAAGCCAAGTTTCCCGAAAATCGGCAGCNNGCCCTCTTGCGTCAGTTGCTCGCCGAGCAGCTGGCGAATTGCCGGATGCAGGATCGCTTCGAGCTGCTTGCGCTTAGCCGGATCTTGGAAGACTTGCTCCCGCAATTTTTTCCTATCGAGCGTGCCGTCAGGACCCAGAATCTGCTGGCCAAAAACGTTTGCGAGCTGAGCCAGGCCTGCTGTACCGGGTAGCACTGCTTTGCGTGCCAGTTGATCCGCGTCAATACAGAGATAAGCCCAGGACGCTAAGATCTTAGTGACAGAACTCTTGCCAGCAGCAATGCCGCCGGTGATGGCCACGCCATAGTTTTTGCACAGACTTGCGATGCTGAGGGGCTTGTTCATATAACGCGCGTAATCACGAGTGAAATATTATCGACACCGCCATTGCGGCAAGCAAGCTCGATCAATTCTTTGATAATGCAGTCGGTATCAGCCCAGTTTTTTTCTATGATCTTAGCAATCTCTTCGTCCGACACCATATCAAAAAGGCCATCGGAGGCGCTCATGAAGAGTTGTTTATGTTGCAGCTTCACGGTGTAGATGTCGGGCTCAGCCTCCGGTCCAACCCCCAAGGCTTTTACGAGGGCGTCACCACCCACGAGCTTACCCATCTCGGTCGGGATGTCCCCATACGCCATTAAAGTCTTAACATTGTGGTCGATCGTTAATTGCCAGAGCTGATTGTTGAAAAACAGATAGGTGCGGCTGTCACCGATATGCGCGAGGTAGAGCGTCTTGTCGTGGAATAAAGAACACTCCATCGTCGTGCCCATACCTTCAAGATTCGGAGTCTGTATACCCCGTTGCAGAATGAGCTGGTTGATCCGTTGGGTTGCAGCCGTTAAAAAACTGATCGGGTCCTCATGTTTGACTCGCCAATCAGTGATTTCATCTTTCATTTTTTCCGCAGCGAGTTGGGAAGCCACTTCGCCTCCTTCACGGCCACCGATCCCGTCACAGACTATGCTCAGACGAAGCGCCTCATCGAAAAGCAGCGAGTCTTCATTGTTCTTACGCACACATCCAATATTGGAGTCCCCGTAAATCTGGATTTTCATCCGTCTGCCTTCCTTTTTGGCGCTCACCGCTCTTAGTAAAAACTCACGACCCACGATTCTTAACTAGAAGCGGAACTCAAAACTCGGAGCGGTAGATGCAATCCTCACGATTATACTTCAAGTTACTGGCGTTGACCGCTTTATCGCTTTCTTGCCACTCCGCAGTTTCATTCTGTGGACAAGACTTATCGGCTCAAGCCTGGGGTCGCGTCGCGCTCAGCTCGGTTTACGAACACGTTCAAGCGCACGAACCGACCAGCGATGGCTCTGTGGTGGCATCGCCCGATGACGACTTTCATCTCAGCCCTGAGTTCAACCTGGGCTTGAATACGTCGTATGCCGAACGCCTCAAAGTAAATAGCTTGCTCGCGTTCCAACAGCGCTATATCAGCGCGGGTGAAAATCTATTCCCCAGTCCCTTCGCATCGCAAACGGACTACCCACAAATCGTCGTTGAGGAAAGCTTGGCTTTGAACCTTTCCTTGCATCTGTTTTTCACCCCCTATTTCTGCACCGGTCTCAGTACCGAGGGCGCGTGGTCACGGATTCGATGGAAAAACATGAGTTGGGAACGCACGACACGCGTGCAAGCCAGCCCCTGGATCGGCGTGATTTGGAGCCGCGAGCAGCAGTCCTACCTCTCCTCAATCTTTGTGCGCAAGCTCAGCCCCTTTGATCCCGAACAAAGCTATAAAATGGATATCGAGCCATTCCAAGACCTCACGTTTCGTCTCAGCCATATCTACTCGCCTCTGGCCAATTTACGTCTGGCTGGCGAAGTGCATAGCGAGAAGCTGCTCTTCGCAGATTTCTGGCTGGATCATAGCGATCAGGGTCTCAGTGTCGGTGCCGAGTGGGCTTTACTCAGCACATTTTCCGTGTCGACACATCTGGGTATGAGCCATCGTAAATTTCTCATCCCTTGGAAAAGAATGGGGCCCTGCCATCAAAGTCCGCAAGAACGCGACAGTGACTATTACTCCCGCGATCCCCAGGATTGCCATCGGTGGGAGCGCGAATACTCTTGGGACCTTGGCTTGAACTGGCGAATCTTTCATGAGTTTAGACTCAGTGGCATTTTGGGGAGCTCAGGAATTCAGGCGAGTGAGCCAGAATTTGCTACTCTTAAGAAGAGATTCTTCTTGCTGGTCTCCTGGGAGACGGATACGTCTGTGTTTAGCGACCCCTTGCGTAATTTTTTCCCGTGGGTCTACCGGTCGCGTATGTATGAGATCTGAGAAAAGATACCTTAAATGGGATCTTAGGAGGGATAAAATGCACACTAGGACGCAAACTGGACTTCCGAAACATAAGCGTATATTTGTCAACCGGACTCTTAACATGGCAAATATCAAGCTTATCGGTTTCGACATGGACCACACTCTGGCCCTTTACAAGCACGAAACTTTTGAGGCCCTCGCGTTTCGGGAGACCCTGAAAAAGTTTATTGAAGACGGCTACCCCAAAGCTNNAGAACTCCTCAACCTGGAGTTCAACCCCAACTTCCTGATTCGTGGGCTGCTCGTGGATCGCAAGCTAGGCAATATTCTGCGAGTCGATGCCCATAAGTATGTGAAAGATGCGTTTCATGGTCACCGGCGTCTCACCAAGGAAGAACGTTACACGCATTACAACGCGCAGGGTATCGACGCTGAGAACTTCCTCTCCGTTGACACGATCTTCGCACTGAGCGAGGTCCAGCTCTTTGTTGAAATCGTCCACTTTATGAGCTTGAACCCGGGGGCTATCAAAAAAGACTATGAAGAAGTCTACGCGGATCTCAGACGCTTTATCGACTTAAGCCACAACGATGGCAGCATTAAAGAAAAGGTGATCAAAAATCCCGAGCGCTATATTTCCTCAGACAAGTATCTCGCCACCGCACTGGTGAGGCTGATCGATGCCGGAAAAGGCATTTTTTTGCTCACGAACTCGTCGTATGAATACACCAAAGTTATCCTCGATTTTCTGCTGAATAATGCCCATGAAGGCTTTGCACGCTGGAATGACTATTTTGAATATGTGATCGTCGGGTCGGGGAAGCCAGGCTTCTTTGTAGGCAGCCAGCCGTTTTTTGAAGTGGTGGAACACTCCGACCTGCTGCGCCTGCATTCCGGCACCTTACGTTCGAAAGGTATTTACTACGGTGGTAACGCTCACCTTTTCGAAAAGCTGACGGGATATCGGGGAGATGAAATTCTCTATGTGGGGGATCACATCTATACCGACATCATCCGGTCTAAAAATCTGCTGAACTGGCGAACGATGCTGGTCATCGCCGAATTGGAAAAGGAACTGCCTAAGCTGGAAAAACTTAAGAATGACCTGCATAATATTTATGAAAAGCTGCAAGAAAAAGAACAGCTCGATGAAAAGACGCAAATCCTGCGNNCGAAAATAGCTGCCAATAAACGCCAGCTGCAAAAGGCGGAAGAGAGCAATCTCGGTAAAAAAATTGAACCGCTCCAACAGGAAGTGGCTAAACTCGTGCAGATCTTTGAAGAACGCAAGAAAGAGTTGAAAGAGTTGGACCAAGAGATCAAGTTTCTTATCGAAAGCCGGGAGGCTAAAGTTCATCCGGTCTGGGGTGAATTGATGAAAGTAGGTCTGGAGCGGAGTCGATTTTTTTACCAAGTGAGCGCTTACGCCTGTCTCTACACGTCTCGGGCATCGAATTTACACTTTTATAGCCCTTTTAAAAAATTTATTTCTTTCCATGAAGTTCTGCCGCATGATGTTTAATAGAGTTCCTAAAAATTTCCCGGCATTCTTCCTTATGAAAAGAGGGAAGCCCCCAACGGCGATAGAAGATGCGACAAGGACTTTTGGTGCTATTGCTTCTCTGTTGTAGTGGTTTGAGTTCGATTTTGATCGCTCAAGACTATCAGACAGGGCTTGCTCACTACCTACAGAATGATTTCGCGCGGGCCGAGCAGATTTTTCAGGGCCTCGCTGCTCAAACGCGTTCCGATGCCGAGCATGCCCAAGTGTTGAAGCTCTTAGGCCTCAGCCAATATATGCAGGGCAAGCGTCTTGAAAGTGCTGAAAGTTTTAAGCAGGCCAAACGCTTTGCTCCCGGCTTGAGTATTGCCCCTCGCGAAGTGCTCGACGATACAGTTTTGGATTTCTTTTCTTCGATCGAAGGACCACCACCCGTCGAACAACCGCTACAAGAAGCTCCCAAGCCGAAAGAGCCCAAGCATAAAGCGGAAACAGCCAGTCCCAAAAAAATCGAAAAACCGACAGAATTGCTAGTTCTTTCCAACGCCATCGAAGCCAAAATTGTCGTCGACGGCTTTTATCGCGGCAAAGTTGGCGATCTTATTCCCATAGATCCCGGTTTGCATAACATTGAAATCTACGCCAGTTCCTATCAGAACGAAATCCAGACGATCAATATCCGGCGAGCAGCACTCAATAAAGTTAAAATAAAACTCGAAAAGCTGCCGGTGCTCTCCGAAAAAAAAGAAGAAGAACCCAAAAAGGAAGTGGCTAAGGTAGCGGAAACCAAAAGCGACCAACAGGTTCAAGCTGAAAAAGATGCTGAGGAAAAGCGGAAACTCGCCCATAAGAAAAAAAAGCGGCGAAAACCCCCGCCTCCGCCACCCCCGCCGCCTGAGGATGAATGGGAATGGACCTACTATTTTCCCTTCGGCGTACCCCAATATGTTCAGGGTAAAACCTGGCTAGGTGTGACCTTTACAGTTGGGCAAGCTGCCGGGCTTGGCTTTTTTACGCAAAGGTGGTTGCAGGCGAATACTGTTTCCGACGAAACGAATACGACAGTCAGCCAACGNNCCAACGCAACGGATGCTTATTATTCAAGTCAGGTTCAAGACATCAGTAATCTCCGAAACCAAGCGTATTATGGACTTGGTTTCTTTGCGCTGGCTTGGATCGCTAGCACCATCGAGGCTTTCGTGAACACGCCGACGCCCACCTCCCATGCTGATGCGAGCAGCGCGATCGGGCGCACACCAACGGCACTCCAGTGGTCCCTAGCACCTAGCTATATGCCGAGGCGAAACGCAATGTCGGAAGGGACCTTTGCCTTAAATTTACGTTTTCGTTTTTAGGACATGAGGAAGAAAATGGAGAAGCTTTACTTTTTGCGTCGAGCCCGTTCGGAGATTCATGGACCCTTTCGCAAGGGTGAATTGAAGAGTTTTCTCTCCTCCTATGAGCACTTTAGTGACTGGGAAGTCTCCGGAAGCTTAGGGCCTTGGATTTATATCGATAATGAACAGAATCTGAAACAGCATTATTCCGATATGTGGCAAGAGCTAAGCGGTCCCGCCTTTTCCTTTAAGAATCTGTTTCATAGAAAAAAATAAGACATAATAAAGAAATTTTCATCTACGCTGCCCTATCTTAGTTGTGAGGCGCAAGTTCCTCCCTCCGCTAAAGCAGAGGGTAACCCTCGCTTACCCTAACTAAGAAGGGCTCTTTGATGAAAAAAGCTTCGCTAAAGCCTCTGATACTGGCTTGGGGTCTGATCAGTGCTCACCTGGGGTGGAGTGAGCATCCATCTGAGTACGAAGATCTTATCGCGCGCATCGAAAGTCGACTCGCTGCGATGCCAGGCATGCTGGGCAAAGAATACGATGAGCTTCATCCCTATTATCTGAAATACTGTAGCACTACCAAGTATCACCCCCACAAAGGTTTCGGCAGGGAAGGCACCGTTGCGGGTCATGCCGTGTTCTATCTGAAAGGCGCCTGTATGGATAAGAACCGTGGTCCATCAGGGCTTCGCCTTTGCCCAGAAGGTGCCAACTACCAAAGCCCTGAGCTTGGGGTAGGGCTATCGATCGATAAATTTCTCAAAAATGTCAACTTTTATGCATTTCCGACGCGCACACTTTTTCTAGGTGCGGAGCTGGCTCCCGGGGAAATTTTTGACCGGAGTGTTAAACAGCGTATCATTCGTCAGATTTTAGCCGATAATATTTTGGAAGGTGTCGAGTTACACGAAGAAGCCTATCGTCCGCAGCAATCGCCAGAAGAACGCGCCGAACGCATGGTGCAAAGCGGGTTTGGGACGGACTATGCCCTGGGCATGGCTAGGAACCTCTACTGCATCAATGTGCCCTTTCCTCGCAGTGTGATGGGTGAAATCGTCGACTATCTCAATGCCCTGAACGATTCCTATGCCCATTCGATAGGCGAAGACTATCGCGGTATTGTGAGCTGTAATATTAAGAAAGATGCGGACTATCACTGGAATTTGCTGTGGGACAATTGTACGCATACTCCGATTAATGCCTTGGCAAAAATCGGGGTTGTCGGAGAAAAACCCACCAATTTGCCGCTCCTCCGGCAGGTCGGAAATATTGCGATTCCCTCGCACGCTTTCTTAGATTTTCATAAAGCTGTGAACGGGGACGTGATCGATGTGGATGCTTACTACGCAGATCCGATACGCCGCGAAATCTTTCTCAAACACCAATGGATTCCGCAAACCGAGGGTGGCTTGGCGGAATTTATTCCGATCTATGAGAAAAACGAGGTGTACAAGCAGGATGATCACATGCTTGTGATGCCAAGAATTTTGGAAGATCTGGGCAAAAAAATTCGCAAGACGACCCGCAAAGCTAAGTATAGTTATCATGGCAGTGGAATGCTTGGTTTCGCTCCCAATCTCCTCCATTATTTTATAAAATATCAGAAGGCTCTCGCAAAGATTGAAGAGAAAGAACAGAGTTTGTATTTCAAGGCTCTGCGGGCAAGAGGGGATTTGGATGTGATCGCTGCCTTGGATAGGCGCATCCAACGCATCGCAAAGAAATTGAACAGCAAGCTTGCGTGGCGTGAAGTGGAGCGGAAGCCTTTGGAAAAGCAGCTGGGTATCTTGCGAAAGGAATTCGAAAAACGGCAAAAGGCTGCAAACTATATCGCGTTCGTTGAAAAATTTAAGGAGTTTATTCGTTTTAAGAAGTTCTTTGTGCAAAACCAGATTGTAAAAGTCACAAGCGAGGCTCATGAATAACAGAGTGCAGAAGTGTCTTTACCGTGTTCGTTTTATGACCAAAGATGATAATAAGATTGTGGAAGTGATTGTGAAGCGTGTCGTCTCAAGCGAGTTTCTAGGGCTTATTATGCTGGAGGAATTTGTGTTCTCCGACTCTAAGCAGCTCGTTTTAGCCTCAGAGGATAAACTTCGCCGGCAATTTGTCGACACCAAACGTCTTCACATTCCCTATCATAATATTTTATCGATTGAGGAATTCGTCCCGCCCAAAGGTGATGCGAAGAATGTTCCGTTCATTCGCTCAGCTGAATAAGCCTGACGCTGGTCTAGCGCTGATGGTAGAAAGAGGGGGCGGCGAGGCGAAGATCCGGACCGCGTTCGAAGTGTATAGTATCTCCAAAAGTAAGGTGTACGGTGCCATGGGAGCCGTCGCAGGCCAGTACCGCTTTTTCACTGAGATTTTCGATGCGGATCGGTATTTGATCCGGATCAAAGGGACTATTGGCGAGCGATTTTTTGCCGCTAGCTGAGTTGACATCATAAAGTTCGCGAATGATGAATTGAAACTCGCGACTCTTGAGCGGCATCGCTTTACCACCTGCAGCAAGGATGGCCGCAGTGCTGCCACAAGGTGTGCTGATCCAGACGCCGCTGGAACGGTGTTCTTCAATTTGGTCGCCGACGGCTATTTTATAGCGGGTCGTGGCAGCCGGTGAGGCATTGGCAAAGAGAAAATCATTCAGTATCGGCTCGGTGACGAAAACTTTCCCCGTTTCGGCAGAAAGCACCCGTGCCTGTAAGCGTGCTACAGAGAGAGGTTTCAATTTGTTCTCAGCAAGGAGTTGAATCATGGGGGCGAGGCCATCGAAGGCGCAGTGGCATAACTTGCCGACACTGGTGTTCGCTGAGCGTACTCCGACTAAGATCAATCGGTTATCGAGAATGTGATGACTCGCTTCGAGAACGGTCCCATCGCCGCCAACCGTGATCACAGCGGAAAGCGTGTCAAGATCAGGCCAGTAGAGACCGCGATTGACCGTCGAGTAGTTTATGCCAAGCTTCGTAAGCAGAGAATAGAGTTCATGCAGACACGTGTAATGATCCGCGTGAGTGCTCTCCAAGAGCTCAAAATAGACGGGATCAATTAACCCCGCCTGGACACGCTTGCGGATCGTTTCTCCATGCAACTCGAGATTGGTTTTTTTGGCGACGACAAGAACATTCATGAATTAAAGTTGACTACTCATTTTTCGCAGTGTCAAGAGCTAGGTATTGCGGATTGCGATAAATCGCCTTGCGCTTTTCAAATTTATCGCGAGCGGCCTGCTCAAATTTCTGAAGAAAAAGAAAGCCATTACGGTAGGTCATAGTCTGAGCGAGCTGCTCACGTTTTTTAGCATCCAGATTTTGGGGATCGGCTACTGAGCGCGAGTTGAGACGGATGATAAAGACGCTGCTCTGCACTTCGACCGGTTCGGGCACAAGTTGACCGTGATCGCGGAGTTTTAGCACAGCATCCAGGAGCTTGGCATTATTGCCGATGCCGCCAATATAGGTGGTGTTCAAAGGAAATTCGTCACTGGTCTTCCATTCGGCATTGGCATTCTTGAGCAAGTCATCGACGGGTTTGTTCGCATTCAGCCCAGCAAGAATTTTAGCCGAGAGCTCCTTCACCAAGGCGGGAGCGCGGCTCTGACGCATAAGCTTATTGGCGATATCCGGGGTCGCGCGTTCTAGGGTGACATTGTATTCAGGTTTTTTTTCTAGGGTTTGAATGATGTGAAAACCAAAGGGCGATTCGACAACGGCGCTTGTCTCGCCACTTTTTAACGCAAAGGCTGCGGTGCTAAATTCCTTAACCATGGCATCGGCTGTAAAAAAGCCCAGATCGCCGCCCGAATTTTTGCCGTTGGGTTCATCGGTCTCTTTTTTAGCGATAGCTGCGAAATCTGCGCCGTTGGCTTTGACGAGAGTCCGTAAATCGTCAGCGCGTTTTTTAGCTTCGTCTTTAGAACGCTTCAAAGCCTCGCCTGCGGCGTTACGGGCATCCCGGTAGCTGATCAGTATATGCCGGGCATGAACTTTTTCAGGCGTGTGATATTCGCTTTGATGCGAATCATAAAAACTTTTAATTTTTGCAGCACTCTCAGGCGCGTTCAAAAAAGTTTTGAGGTCGGCATCACTGATCGCGAGAGGAATTTTTTCAGGATCAAGCTTCAAGAAATCGACCTTCATCTTGCTCTCACTCAAGCTATAGTCAAAATCTACCGAGCTCGTCGAAACGAAATTCGCAACTGAGATCAGGTCGCGCAGGTGGTCGACCGTTAGGTTGCGGCGCATCTCTTCCATAAAAGAAGCTTCGGAATAACGATTGCCCCGCAGGAAGCTATGGAAGGTATCTTCTGAAAACTTGCCGTCCTTGTCACGGAAAGCGCGGATCTGCCCTAAGTAGGCGATGACTTCGTCATCGGTTGCCGTCAAGCCCAGCTGCCTGGCTTCGATATAGAGAACACGATAGGTCAGCAACTGGTCCAGGACCTGACCAGCTACTTTTATATCGTGAGCACGTTCACCCATGCGCTGACGGGTTCTTTCTATCTCGCTCTGATAGGCACGACTGAACTCGACCTGGGTGACTTCTTCACCGTCAACNNAACCGATCCAGCGACGTTATCCAGTTGGTGCATGAATCCCTGCGGATTACAGACGCCAAAAAATAACATGGCACCTAAGGCGAGACCTAGAATGATGTAGGTGCTCCAGTTTTTTCTAAAGTTTGTCGAATCAAAATGCTTTAGCTGAACCATCGAATACCCCGGAGATGCAAGAGAAGGATGGAGACATATATTCCCATACCTCTAGCACAAATTTTTCGATCGTGATAATTGATTTGAAAGAATTATAATGTTTAAAGAAACGGAAGAGCATGTCTTTTGCTCTCAGAAGGAAGTCCTGGTTTCCCAAAACAACGCAAGGATAACAGGAACTTATTGGAGGAAGATGATGTTTTTTGATTGGCTTGCCGGCTTATTTTCTAATGACTTAGCCATTGATCTCGGCACGGCGAACACTTTGGTCTACTTAAAAGGTAAGGGTATTGTCACAAATGAGCCTTCAGTGGTCGCAGTGCAAATTGACAGCCGAGGTGGCAAAAAAATTCTAGCTGTCGGTAAGGAAGCTAAGAACATGCTCGGTAGGACTCCGGGTTCCATTACCGCCATTCGCCCCATGAAGGATGGTGTGATTGCAGATTTTGAGATTACGGAAGCCATGCTCCGTTATTTTATTGAGAAGGCACATAATCGCCGAACCATGGTTAAGCCTCGCATCATCATTTGTGTACCGTACGGGATTACAGAAGTGGAAAAGCGTGCGGTTCGTGAATCTGCGGAATCCGCCGGCGCTCGCCAAGTCTTCTTGATTGAGGAACCGATGGCAGCTGCGATTGGCGCTGGTCTCCCCATTACGGAGCCGAGCGGCAATATGATTGTCGATATCGGTGGTGGCACGACGGAAGTAGCAGTGATCTCGTTGGCTGGGATCGTCTATTCGAAATCCGTCCGTGTCGGCGGAGATAAAATGGATGAGGCAATCGTCAACTACCTCAAGCGCAAGTATAATCTCCTTATCGGTGAACGCACCGCTGAGCAGATCAAAATTAATATCGGAACCGCTTACCCTGAGGAAGAAGTGCGCAGGATGCACGTTAAGGGTCGCGATCTGGTGGCGGGTATCCCGAAAACCATCGAAGTCGTCTCCGAAGAAATTCGTGAAGCGATTTCCGAGCCCGTGAATACCATTGTCGAGGCGGTGCGTGTTGCTCTGGAAAAGACACCTCCGGAATTGGCAGCAGACATTGTCGACAAGGGCATTGTCCTGGCAGGTGGTGGGGCCTTGATTCGCAACCTTGATATTCTTCTGCGCGAAGAGACAGGCTTGCCGATCACGATTGCTGAAGATCCTCTGTGTGCGGTGGTCTTGGGTAGCGGAAAGGCTCTGGATCAGATCGATATCTTAAGCAGTGTTGCAATGAGCTGAGGATGCTATGTCATGGTTACGAGGGCACAAAATTTGGGGTGTTGTGGTTCTGAGTGCCCTTGTTGCTCCGTTTCTCTTTTTTTCGGCACCTAGAATCCCTTGGTCAAAAGAGGCTTCGTCCTTCTTGAACTTGGGCCAAGAACTCTTGTATCCCTTTGAATACGCGTTGCATAGTTCCGTGCGTATCGTAGTGGATAACTGGTCGCATTATTTCTATCTTATCGGTGTTCACGAAGAAAATGAGATTCTCAAAAAAGACCTTTTTCTTCTTCAAACTAAAATCTTGGACTATGACCACCAAGTTNNGTTGCAGAGGTCAGCCGCCTACGGCGATTGTTGAATTTTTCCGTGAGCTTTGGCAAAAAGATGCTGGTAGCAGAAGTTGTCGGGACCATTGGGCATCCGCCTTTTCAAACGATCCGTATCGCACGTGGCAATAAACAAGGCGTGCGCGTAGGGATGCCGGTGATCTCTGCAAAAGGTGTGGTCGGTCGTGTGCTGAGGACGGGCCGCGGCTTTGCTGATGTTCAACGCCTGGGTGACTCCCACTTTAATTTAGATGTCATCATCGAACGCAACCGTATTCGGGGTATTTTGAAGGGACTGGATGACAATCGCTGCCTCCTGCAACTCCATCGCCGCGCGGATGTGCGGATCGGTGACACCATCGTGACGTCGGGTATGTCCGGTGGCTTTCCCAAAGGTTTGCCGGTCGGGACGGTGGTGCGTATCAGTTATGAGATGGATAATATCTCGCAGGTGATCACCATGAAACCGTGGGTTGAGCCCCAGGGCCTCGATGAATTGATGGTGCTTCAGCAAACCAGTGATGATATCGACACGATTGCTGAAACCGCTGGAGCGGATTGGTTAAATGATGCAACCGTGCAAGAGACGAAGTGACTTGTGGATTTAAAGCGGCCTAATGACCATCTTCGGAGCAAATTAAAAGCTTTGCTGCCTGAACCGTTGTCGGATTCCCCCCTTTTGGAACTGCTTTACATTGCGGAACTGCTCATCTTGCAGGACTTTATCTTTCCTCAGATTTTGGGGCAGAAAATCTTTATCGATCTTCTAACGCCTTGGCTACTCATTCTTTTTGTCTTCCGCTCATCGGCGCGTGTGCTCGTCGTTGCGTTGTTTGCCATCCTTCTATTGGAAACACACTCCGGTTTGCCCCGGGGTTTATTCCTCTGTTTCTATTGGATCTTGGGAGTTAGCATCTACTTTGTCCGTCATCATATTTCGTGGAGCAGTCCTTTGCCCTGGGTCACCGTCCTCTTGCTGAGTCAAGTTATGATGGCTGCTCTCGAGACGCTCTCCTACTGGACCCAAAATCTAAGTCCCGTCTTTTTCTCGCACACCTCGGTACTTTCACTCATTCTCAACAGCGCCTTGAGCTGTATAGTCGGCCTTTATATTGTTTTGAATTTCCGTCTCGACACGCTCCAAGGAGATCGACTTGCTCGGCGGTAGAAGACATTCGGAATGCCCTATTGAAGAAGGCCGCTTCGTGCTCGGGGGCTTGGCGATTTTTTTTGCGTTGGCTGTCTTGCTGATCCGCATTTGGTATCTGCAAATCTATATGGGCGACTACTACTTGCAGATTTCGGAGAACAATCGTATCCGGCGTATCGAAATCCCGGCACCGCGAGGCATGATTTTCGACCGCAACAGTAAAATTATTTTGGGCAACCGTCCCTTTTTTGATCTGGTGCTGATCCCGCAATATGTTCGTAATGAAGATAAGACGCTGCGCGTGATTGCCAATCTCCTTCACATCCCTTTTGCAGAGCTGCAAGGAGAGATTCGCCGAGTCCGTGGCCAGCCAAAATTTTTACCCGTGACTCTGAAACGTAATCTTTCCTTACATGAAGTGGCCATTATCGAGGGACAGAAATCTTTTCTGCCGGGGATCGATATCAACATAGCACCGCGCCGCGATTATCATGATGACTCTCCTCCGCATATTCTTGGCTACATCGGTGAGATCAGTGCGGAAGCCTTGAAAAGTTTCAATCAGAAAAATCCCGAAAATCCCTATTTAATGGGTGAACTCGNNTGGCGCAGGCGGCGCAGGCCGTGGCCGGATGGAGGAACACCAGCGCCCCGCGGCGATCGAGCTCGGCAAACACGGGCTCGAAGCGCAGTGGGAAGGCCTCCTACGCGGGAAACGCGGCTATAAGTATATTCAGGTCGATGCCCTTGGCCGCCAAACTCGGCTCTCCGAAGATCTGGGTTGGAAATTTCCCATAAGCCCTGCTGTGCCAGGTGTCGATCTAACGCTGACCATCGATATGAATTTGCAGCGTGTTGCCACGCAAGCCTTTCAAGGTAAGCAAGGTTCCGTGATTGCCATGAATCCTCAAAACGGTGAAATCCTAGCGCTCGTGAGTTCACCCGACTTTAATCCGGCGATCTATCAAGAAGGTATCAGCTTCGATAAGTGGCAAGCCTTGATCAATGACCCTTTCAAGCCGCTCTTCGATAAGACGACGGGCGGAACCTTTCCCCCTGGCAGTGCGTACAAGACCGTGGTGGTGATCGCAGCGCTTGAAGAAGGTATCATCAATCTGAATTCCACCTACTATTGCCCCGGCGTCTTCACTTTAGGTCGTCAACCTTTTCATTGTCACAAACGCGAAGGACACGGCACCATTACGCTTGCGCAAGCACTCTTGTTGTCCTGCGACGTGTATTTTTATCATCTGGGGATCGAGCTGGGCATGGATCGCATGGCAAAGTATGCGAAGTCCTTGGGCCTCGGTCAAAAATTGGGCGTGCGCCTCAACCGTGAAGAAGCAGGTCTGATACCGACCACCGATTGGTGGCGTAAGCACTTTCACTATCCACCCAATAAAGGTGATATGCCTTCGCTGGCTATCGGTCAGGGCGCGAATATTGTGACGCCTATACAGCTGGCAAACTTATACGCAGCTATCGCCAATGGTGGCAAACTTTGGCGACCGTTTATCGTCAAAAAAGCGACCAATGCCACCGGTGAAACCGTACTCGAACAAAAACCGGAACTCATTCGTGAAGTGTCTTTCATCAAACCCGAAACTTTGCAGATGATTCGCCAAATGCTTTTGCAGGTTGTGGAAGATCCGCGTGGCACCGGAAAGCGTGCTCGTGTGCCGGGAGTCAGTGTTGCAGGTAAGACCAGTACGGCTCAGGTCGTGAGTTTGAAAAAAACTTTGAGCAGTAAGAGTACCCGCATGCAGTGGCGTGAGCATGCTGAGTTTGCGGCATTTTCCCCAGCCGAAGGTGCTGAAATCGTGGTCTCGGTCATCAGCGAAAACGATCCCATCGGCAAGGGTGGAGTCTCGGCAGCGCCGGTGGCGCAAAAAATTCTCCAGGCTTACTGGGAGGCAAAATGGGCAAAAGAGAAAGAAGCCCATCCTGCCCTATTCCCCATACATGATCTTTCCGTCAAAGAACCCACAGTTCCCCCAACGCAAAATGCAGGAAAAACATCACATGAAAGCCGTGGTTGAAAATTACAGTAGCTTGCGCGAGCGGAAAGTTTCGACCCGCATGATGGTCACGATTGCGACTTTTCTGATTCTGCTCAGCCTCGGTCTTCTGAATCTCTACAGTGCGGCAACCCCAGCGATCTTTCGTAACCAAATCCAACACACGGTTTGTGGTCTCATCGTTTTTGTTTTACTGGGTTGGTTTGTTTCGCTACGGCTTGCCAATACCTATTCCTATGTCGTCTACGGTTTCATTGGCGCCATTCTTGCTGCGGTGCTGATTTCAGGCTATTCGGCAGGTGGTGCTCAGCGCTGGTTTGTGCTCGGGCCCATTCGCTTCCAACCTTCCGAACTCGCAAAGATGAGCATCGTCTGTTTTATCGCAAAATACTTTTATAATAACCGCGTCCAATTCTCCTATCGTATTTCAGAATTATGGCCGGCTCTGATTGCCGTCGGCTTCTACTTTATTGTGATCTTTGTGCAACCAGATTTCGGTACTGCTGGGATGTGTGTGCTGATCCCTCTCGCGCAACTCTGCTTTATACGTGTCGCTATCAAAGTTCGAACCGTCATTGCGCTTGGCATCGCAGGGCTGGTGTCCGTCGTCGTGGGATGGGAATTTTTTCTGCGGCCCTATCAGAAACTGCGTATCGTCAATCTCTTCAACCCCGGTCAGGATCCCACCGGCTCTGGCTATAATTCTTTGCAATCGCTCGTGGCGATCGGTAGTGGTGGCCAATGGGGTAAAGGTTTTTTGCAAGGTACACAGGCACAGTTGCAGTTCTTACCAGCTCGACAAACGGATTTCATATTTAGTGTTTTTGCTGAAGAAAGAGGTTTTTGGGGTGGAACGGTCGCCTTTGTGCTCTTTTGTATTTTAGGCTATGCCGCTCTGGAAATCGGTCGCGAAGCAAAAAATACTTTTAGCACCCTGCTTGCTATCGGTATCGCAGCTCTTCTTTTTATCGAATTCACCATCAACGTCGCTATGGTGCTCGGTATCTTCCCTGTTGTCGGGATGCCCTTACCGTTCTTTTCGTACGGGGGAACGGCACTCATCACCTACTGCGCAGCTGTCGGCCTCCTCGTGGCAATCGAACGCGAAACCATCAAGGGCTAGTTGCGAAAAAGTTCTTTTAGAGAATTCGTAATCGTTTCAGCTACGGTTCTTGCAGACATCTTCTCTGTATTAAAAAACAAATCATAGTTTACAACGGATTCTATTCGCCAAATCCTCAACAGTCATTGAAAATTAAAATCAGAGACTGAGGTATATTGAAAACCGCCAGTAAGCGCAAGGATTTCACTCAGGCTCCCCGGTTCTGTGCAGGAATACAAATCAAGCCAGTTATAGAAGCTTCAGCCAGCTTGCTTCCCCCAGATCTATGTTCTAGAAGAGGCTTTGCCTTAAATCAAACAATAGAAAGGTTTTGCTATGGCTCGTGCAAGGATTTTTTCATTAGGGTTTGCAACACTGCTTTCGGTTGCCGTCTCTTTTACTAATGTAACGGCCCAAGATCTCCAAGGTCCTATAATTGCAGTGGGAATGCAGACCGAATCATCTGCTAAGCTAAGCCAAGAACCACGAATCATAGATACTCTGATAGATGTGGTGAAAGCTAAGGTTGTTACGAATGTTGAAGCTCAACAGCCTACGCTCTTGGCGTTAAGTGTATTGGTTGCCGCCTGCTTCTACCTTTACCTTCTTCCGGTCGATGGACAGCACGGCTAACGTGGTCCCGGTCCAAATTATCCGCGCTTGATGCTTGTGGATCCAGTCATCTATCTAGCTGCTTGCAGTTTTTCAATCAGCTGATCGATAGTGCTTTGACTGACTCTGTAATTGGGGAGCAGCTTTTGGGTCACCTGCAATCTTATGTTTTCTACAACACCTGCCAGTTCCGCTCTGCTCAAGGTGAAACGGCTCTCTTCCGTATAGCCCACTAAGAGGAGAGCTGGATAGCGGGTTGCTATTTGGATTTTTTCCTCGCTCGACAGATTCGGTAATTTTTGACTCAGCGCGTTGAGTTTCAAAGCAAACTCTGTACCACCGGAGCCACCGACTTTGAAATCAAAAAAGAACGGATCGGGAAAGGTTTTTTCCGCTTCTTTGAAAGTGTGCAGAATACTATCGAAGAGAGCTCTATTAACCGTTGAATCAGAGCTCTTAAGGTGGACAAGCAAGCTTGGCATCGGATGCCAGGCCTGGTAGCGTCTTGCTCCGAACAGAGCTTTGATTTGCGTCGTTAATCTTTCTATGAGAGTCAAGACACTCTTTTTGGGCAGGTCCTTGACTGCAGGAATGCTGTAAATTTTCTTGCTGTCTGCATCGTAGCTCACTCTCAAAGCATCCTGAAAATCATGAAGTCCACCTTTCAAAGTGAAGCTTTCCTGGTGTGCGAGAGGAAACAGCGGTAACTTGCCTTCGGAATCGACGTAAAGAAAATTTTGCGTCACAGAATACGAACCCGACCGACCGACAAGTTGTTCTGCTGCAGCTTCGGCTTCGCTGTAAGAAGCCACGCCTGAGAGATGAAAAGTCGTTGTGAGACTTTCCGTCAGATCAATTTCGTATTTGTCCCTAAGCGTAAAACAACCGTCTTCACTAGGGCTCAAAACGATACGCGCTGTAAAACCAGCCTGGGCATCGCTACCTGGCCAGCGACCATGAGCTGGTTGGGGGGCTTCATAAAAAGGGCTTGTTCCTTCAAGAATCGTAAATTGACCTGAACACTCGACTTTAAAGTCATCGCGACTCGGTGAGCCNNAAAAAGATTGCCACTAAGCAAGAAAAGCGGAAGAACGATTGTTTTCATGACGACGGTCCTTTCATTTATTTTTCATTGATCTGCTATCAAGATAGGGCTTGCAGCTCATTAGCTGAAATGAATTTATAAGATAAGCTTATCGGAAATTCTAATGACCCTATCTTCCAGCCACCTTGAAGCTTTTTTTGAGATTGCGCGCTTGGGAAATTTTTCCAAGGCTGCTAGGCGTTTGCACATCACTC
>PLEQ01000060.1 GCA_003136475.1 Deltaproteobacteria bacterium | reverse complement strand
AATTTCATGTGAGGTTACCTATGTAGGGATCAATAACTCCTTTAATGTCAGAGGTGGAACCTTTGTTTCAGAAGACTCTCCAAGCAGACGCAACCAAGAGATCTTTTCCTTGGAAAGCGAGAGCGCTACTTTCCATTTTTTTAAAGCCTTGTACTTCGAGTGACTTGCACCATTGCGCGAATCTTTCATGCCTTTCGAATCTTTCAGCGCCATCATTACAGATAATATTTTCGATCTCTTTGCCAAAAAAGTTATTTTCAATAAAATCTACGTACTGTCTGTCTTTAATATAGTAATTGATCGCGCCAAAAACAGATGAATAATGAGAGAGCGCTTCCTTCAGGACCAATTCAAATGAACTGTTATTATGATCTGAATCTGGCTCAATAAGAGTGAAGAGGTCGGGTTCAAATTCCTTGATACCTTTCAAAACATGAGCTCTGCCAGGACTCTTTATTTTTTCTGGTAACACATGATGTAAACTAAGGGCTGCATTAACTACAGAAAATCCATTTTTCCCTATTGAGGTGAATTCAATATCTTCGACATGCTTGAAAATCGGAATAAGCTCTACTCTGTTGACTAAATTTAATTCAAAAATCGATTTTTTGAATCTTTCAAGCATAATCACTGAATGTTCTGAGGGAACGTCTATTGCATTCAATATTATGTTTTTATCTGATTTTTTTAAGAATTCGATCCACTGTATCCCACTTCCAAAACCAATATCGATAACAGTAAGGTCTTTGATACCACCGGTGCAGGAGAGGATCATGTTGTTTACAAAATCGTGTCCAAATTTTACAAGTGGTGTTTGTTTGTAAAACACGTTAAAGGCATCTAACATCGTTAGATTGGAATCGTATAGATTTCCTTTGGGAGCATTGCCGAGTAGCTTTGATTTGATACACTCCAAAAAAATCTTTAATAATCTCTTTGAAAACTCATCGGGTTGTGCATCCAGTAATCGCTCTAATTTTTCCATCTCAAGAGCGGTCGCTTTCGATGAATTAGCTAAAAGAAGTAGTTGTTGGGTAGCTGGATGATCCAGGATATCAACATATCTATCGGATATTTCTGCGTGTTTTCGTTCTACATTTTTCATAATGAGTTGTGTTCTTTACTCAATTGGGAGGCAATTTTTTTAAAGCTTTCCTCTACCCGTTCTAGAGAGGAAGCAAAAGATACACGTATATAGCTGGAAAGCCCAAAGTCTTTTCCAGAAGCTACTTTAATCCCAACGGTTAGAAGACGTTCGCATGTCTTTTGAGGATCTTTGCTTTTAATACAGACAAAAAAACCAGCTTCAGGAAATATATAGTCTAGCTCAAAGCTATCCAGAATATTCACTGCGACATCACGGCAGTTTTGCAGTAAAGCGACATCAGTAGGCCTTTTAAAGATTCTAGCTGCTAACCTTTGGCTGGGAAGGCTTACACTACCAACGGAATTTTCGTGATAGAAAAATATATCTTTCATTAAAATATTGGAAGAAACCACCCACCCTATCCTAATTGAAGCAGCCGCATGGCTTTTGGAAAGTGATGAAACAACAAATCCATTTTGATAGAAGCCTGATATAGATTTATTTAAACCTGTATAATCAAAAACATTGTAGACTTCATCAGAAAGAAATCGAATGTTTTTTTCTTTTATAATTTCGGCAAGTCTTTTGGCTTCGTCAGCGGTTAAAATTGCCCCTGTTGGATTATGAGGGAAATTTAGAACGATGAGTTTAACGGGATGTGCATCTACTAGATTTTGAAGGTAGTCCATATCAAGGGCATAACCACGGCCAAGTTTTTTTCGAAATCTATATGTGATTATTTTTATATTATTTTTTTTTAGTAAATTAACATAAGGAGGGAAACAATACTCAGGTATCAAAATGGTATCATTCTCACTAACTTCAGATCTAATGATAGTATCTATTCCACCAATTGCTCCATTTGTGATTAAAACACCACAGTCATCAAATGAAGCCTTATAGGATTCAAGTACAAGTGATCTTAAGGGTTCAAGTCCTTTTGCTGGACCATATTTACCCATATTTCTCGAAGTGACACTTAATGTCCCCAAAGACAAGTCAACTATTTTATCTCTGTTTTTTGATGTAGTTATACCAAACATTAAACCAACTTAAAAAACGGCTCATCTTACTTACACAAGAAAGCCCCAATTAACTTATACTTTAAGGTGGAGAATAATAGAAATTTCACTTCCCATTAGTTCATATCCAGAAGGAAGTTAGCGGTGAGCATAGTACAGTTACTTCTCATAATCAACTGTTTAGTGATGATTTATAATATACTGTTATCGTTTTATTTTTATTCAATAAATAACAAAGATCAAATCTATTTAACTTACTTAAAAATGTGGGTTGGCTTGCTACTCACCTTTTTGCTTCAGGGGGCTTTTGATCATAGTCACAAGATCTTACCCCTAGCCTTTGTTGTTTCAATCATCGCCAATATCGCTTTAGCTCAGATCATTGCTTATTCATTTGATAAAGAGTTGAGGACAAAAAAGTACTATTTGATTGCTATCATTTCATTACTCCTTGCCTCGGTGATAAGCTATTTTTCCGACAGTTTTTTGCTAGAAGCCTTGCCTATTTGTTTAGCTGTTTCCTACCCTCTATTTCAGGTTACAATAGAAAATTTGACAAACAAAAATAAGATTAAACACACTCGTTTTTTGAATGTCATCGTATTGATCGGAGCACTTCACACCGTCGATTATGCTTTTTTACGTTTAAACAATATTTTTTCTCCTTACGGATTTTCAATAGCCTTGATGACCTACCTTTCTTATGCATTTGTTGTTCCCCTAATTCTCCTAGAAAAAAGTAAAAATAATTTCTCAAAGAAATTGGAACAAGAGCTATTTAAAAAAGAGAATGAGCTGCAAGAGGCCCACCAAATACTCATTAAAAATGAAAAAATGGCAAACGAGAAAGACAAACTAGTCGCAATAGGATCTATGTCGGCAGGGATCTCTCATAATTTCAATAACTCACTTAATGTACTAAAACAAGGAGTACGGGCATTAAAATTTGCAACAGAAAAAAACGACAAGATGATGGTAGATAGAATTTTGTCGAATATGTCAGAAGTTATCCGGATTTCGTCAAATATAATTATGTCTATAAAGGGATTGCAAAAGATTGAAGATAAAGTGAAGCTAATTAATCTAAAAGCCTTTATTGATACTATTTGCAGTCTGTATAAAGGACTTACCTTTGAGGACATCAATATCCAAAACAAAATTCAAGACGGAATGAATATTGAAACTGATGAACTACACTTATATAATGCAGTGGCGAACATAGTAAAAAATGCTATTGAAGCATCGCTCGAGTCTACTAAAAAAACAATTGAAATCAGTGCTGAACAAGATAGCGCTATCATTAACATAGATATTTCCGATTTTGGAAAAGGCGTTCCGGAATCTTCAGTAACAAAAATTTTTGAGGGGTCTTCCACCAAGAATGACGGCCTAGGATACGGTCTAAAGAATTCAAAAGAGAATCTAAAAAATATAGATGGAAATCTGGAAATTATACACTTAAAAGACCCTACAACATTTAGAATAACTTTGAGGAAAAAACATGATCTATCTCGTGGATGATCAGGAAAATTTTCTGGACGTAGTCAAATCTGAATATGGGGACAGAATAAGAACTTTTAATCACCCTAATGACGCCTTCAAGGCATTATTATCCGAACGCCCAACGGTGCTCATCACTGACATATTTATGCCCATGCGGATAAACGAGGGCATCCCGCCGCAGGGGATGGACGGCCTTACGCTAGCGGAACTTGTCCATTCGACGATGCCAGAAATTACTATTGTTGTTGTGTCGGGCAACGAACGATCTGAAATTGAGAAGAAGTTTCCCGGCAAACTCGCAAAATTTCATTTCTTTTTCAATAAACCTTTGGGTGATGATTTTCACGAATTAGTCAAAAAACTTGAATCCGAGCATCGATTTACTGAAGTGTCTGTGAGGCTCAAACCTAGCGAAGTTGAACAGCTCAAAGATGCTGAAGGTGATTCCCTGCCTGAAAAAGTACTATATGCCGTAAAGCATTATCGAGGAAAGAGAAGAAACAACTAAGGTTTTGTCAGGCAGTTCTTCTTCGNNGCTTGCAGGCTGATGGTTGTGGAAGGCGACCAAGTGATTGCCAGGCCAAACAGGAAAATGCCTATAGCGCAGCCAAATACTATATAGGCGCCATGAGCTAGCAGGGGTACCACAAATAAAAGACAGGCTCCCAAGCAGGCAATTCTAAGTCCCGCAGAAACCGTTCCTACGAGACCACAGCTTTTTACAAATTTGGTAGTTATGAGCGACCCTAGGAAGTAGCTTAGGCTTACACAGGCAATAAACAGTCCGCATTCCTTTGGGTTCATACCAACAACTTTTTCAAGAAAGAAAGGGATATGCGTTAGATAACACCATTCTCCAACGATTAGTAAAGCAAAAATGAGGACGTAAGATAGAAAAACCTGATTACGGAATACGGTTCTATAGCCAGCGAAATAGGAT
>PLEQ01000194.1:288-6053 GCA_003136475.1 Deltaproteobacteria bacterium | reverse complement strand
ATGGCGAACTTCTCCAAGAAGTTCCTCAAAGCGGGCGTCCAGTTCCTAGGCGGATGTTGCGGGACGACGCCCAATCATATCCGGGTGATGAAGTCGGCAATGCGTGCGGTTCATGCGCAGAAGAGCCAGGCAAAGGCCGGGTCACGGGAGCCGATCCTGACCGAAACGCCGCCGGCGCCGCTCGGCGAGCGCTCCAAGATCGGGCGGCTGGTGGCGGCCGGGGAGTTTGTGACGCTGGTCGAGATTGTTTCTCCTCGGGGGATCTCCGCAGCGAAGGAGCTGGAAGGCGCGCGCCTGCTGGCGGGTCATGGAGTGCACGCGATCAATGTGCCCGATTCTCCTCGGGCTTCGGCGCGGATGAGCGCACAGAGCCTGTGTATCCAAATCCAGCAGCAGGCGGGCATCGAGACGGTGCTGCACTACACGTGCCGCGACCGCAATTTACTCGGTATGCAGTCGGATATGCTCGGCGCCCAAGCGATTGGCCTGCGCAACATGCTCCTGATCACCGGTGATCCCCCCAAGCTGGGGTCTTATCCGAACGCGACCGGTGTGTTTGATGTCGATGCTATCGGGCTGACGAATATGGTGCACAGACTGAACGGAGGAGTCGATCTCGGTGGACGCTCGATCGGTCAACCAGCCTCCCTCACCATTGGCGTCGGAGTGAATCCCGTTCACCATGATCATGATGGAGAACTACGACGCTTCGTCTGGAAAGTCGAAGCGGGAGCCGAATGGGCCATTACTCAGCCGGTTTTTGACATTCAAGCACTCTATCGCTTCCTGGATGATCTCGAACGCTTGCAGGTGCGTATTCCGATCATTGTCGGCGCCTGGCCCTTGGTCAGTTATCGCAACGCCTTATTTATGAATAATGAAGTACCCGGTATCGTCATCCCGCAAAGCATCATGGAGCGGATGGAAAAAGCCAAAGACGCGAGCGACAGTCAGAAGATTGGAATTGAAGTCGCACACACTATGGTGGAAGAACTCCGCAAACAGGTCGCAGGTTTTCAGGTCTCTGCCCCGTTTGGTAAAATAGAGATCGCTCTTAAAGTGCTTGGTCTTTCCTGACCGCTAGCTACGCAGATTCCGCATGCCCATTTAAAGAATTCTCACAGGGCTCTCTGTACAAGAGGTCTAGGCTAATTTTGGCTGTGCATGATGTCTGGTATGTCAAGTAAGGAGAGGTGCATGAGGGTTGCAGGTATTCTTTTTGTTTTGTCCCTTGGTTCATCGTTGCTTTATGGTGGCAAATCCGGGCTTAATGGTAAAACCAAGCTTGAAAAATTTGTTGAAGAACATGAGCTCGAACCTTTAGCCGAGTCCGAATACTGGCGCCAGCATCCTGGCGTACTCCCTTATGAAGAATGTAAAGTTGTAGCGTGGGATGGTTCGCGTGTGCTGGGTCATAATGGCGAGTGGATGCTGGGTGTCACGCGCCACAAAAGCAAAAAACGACCGTTTTCTCTCTTCTGCTTTAGCAAAAAGCTGCAACTTGCATTTCAAGTGCCGATCGACCTCCAAAAAGATCTTTCCGTGGGGTTTGGGGTCAGTTTCGATATTCGTCATATTACGTCGGGTCATATGCGCAATCTCGATGGCAAAAAAGTGTCGGATCTGTTCGGCACTTTCATGGGCGCTAAAGCTGGCGTCGGTGTCGGTGTCGCTCTTGCCGGAGCTGTGCTCAGTAAAAACGATATGTGGTTGACGCTGAATGAAATTGGCAGCCTCACGTTGTTGAAGTTATCAGCCGGCTTTCGCAGAGTGCATGTCGTTTCCCGTCCGCTCGACGAATTTGAATATCATTCGCCGTATTATCTTGAGAAATTGTCGGAGCTGCTTAGCGCCAGTAACACTCCGGCTAGAGATGTTGAAAATATCGATGAGTTTCTTTCGGTAGTGTATGCCGAAAAGGACCGCTTAATGACCTTGCCCGACAGCCAAAAATACTCGCATACTTACAAGTTCTGGATCCATCATCTGAAACCAATCGAACGCATGCAGCAGCAATGTGCGCTCGTCCAACAACGCTTGGCGCACTCGCAGCGCAGAATTCCACCCGTTGCGTCTCAATGTGACATGGACGCCAGGGATATACAAACGCAGGTGGATCCCAGAAAACTTGTCGGCACTTTAGATCCCGACTTTATGGACACCCTCGTGTTTAAGGAAATCAAGTAGCCTTTTCTTCTGCTAACTGATTCAGAATTAAGTCGACCGCTGTGCGGTCTTTTTTTTGCGAGTTGCAGGCTTTGCAAGCGGGAACGATATTGCCCTTTTTGGAAAAACCCCCACGACTCAGAGGTACAATGTGATCCATGGTCACATCCTCAGCTTTGAGAGTTTGCTGGCAGTAGTAGCAGGGGGTTGACTGCGTCAAAGCCTGCCACCAGTGGGACTTCCGTAGAAGCTTGGCTTTAGCTTTTTCCGCTTTGATATGAGCTGTACGTTTGTCATAGTCGTTATTCATATCCGCTTTTTAGCAGCTTTTTTGACCCCCCGCTAGCCTATAACCGCAAACTCCGTCATCCCAGCGAGATCCCTACCGTTCGGCCTTTGGNNCGCAGTCTTAGCTCTTTTGTAAATAAGAATTAAGACGAGCCCCAAATTCCTGTCATGCCCCTACTAGCAAGAGCCCAGCACACCGCCCAGGGTCGCAAATCTTTGTAAACTCCTCTATATCTGTGTTATCAAAAGCCTATGACTGAAATTTTAAAAATCGATGGTATCGCTAAGACCTATCAGACCTTTCAGCAAAGCCAGACCTTCTGGGGTAGTCTCAAGAATTTTGTCTATCGCAAACACACCGACGTCCACGCTCTCCGGCCGATTTCCTTCTCGGTACAGAAAGGNNGAAAGGCGAATTTCTGGGTGTCCTAGGACCCAACGGTGCCGGCAAGACCACAACCTTGAAAATACTCACCGGCCTCATCGCTCCGACAGCAGGACGAGCGATCGCCTTTGGTCAATATGATACCAGTCAGCGTGTCTACGCCTATCTGCGTCAAATCGGTATGGTCATGGGCCAGCGTCAACAACTGCAACCCGACTTGGCTGCTCTGGATTCCTTCTATCTCGCAAAGGCTCTGTACGCGATTGAAGATCGTGTCTTTGCCGAGCGGCTAGCAGAATTCAAAGCTATGCTTAGCCTCGATGAAAAACTGTTAGTTCCTGTTCGCAAACTCTCGCTCGGCGAACGCATGAAGATGGAACTCGTCCTTTCGATGTTGCATCATCCCGCAATGTTCTTTCTCGATGAACCCACTATCGGCTTAGATTTTCACGCTGCCAAAGTCATTCGTGAGTTTCTGCTGCGTATGAATCGCGAACTCAAAATGACCATACTCCTCACCAGCCACTACAGCAAAGATATCGAGGAACTTTGCGATCGTGTCATTCTCATCAATCACGGACGCATGGTCTACGATGGTGCCTTGGCAGGCGTCGATGAACGGATCTATGGTCAGCGTGTCGTCGATCTGCGTTTTAAAAATCAGAGCGATTTGATCGCATTTAAGACATCGACCTTACCCCAACTGCAAATTCAGCAGACCCTGGCCCTTGGTGCAGCTGAGGACGAACTGAGCCTGCGTTTTATTATTGCGACCAAAGACAGTCAGGAATTTTTGACAGCGCTCATGCAAACTCTTGCACCCAATTCTCTAGTTGATGTCACCGTTGGCGAACAAGCCTTGGATGATATTTTTTCCCTAATCTATAGCAATACGCAACGCATTGAGCCTGGAATCTAAGAAGCCATGAGGCTTGAACTGAGCGTAAATCTCCCTGAGTTTATGCGTAGAATCATACCGCCATCCTATAGCATAAAGCCCGAGCATTCATAACTCACAATTCATCCTAAACACCCTTATTTTGCTCTGTTAGCACGTACTCTCGTCTTTTGGACGCCAGTCCTCCAATGCCGATTAGAAAGCTCAGAAGCTTGCAAACAAGATGATGATGAAATTAAATATCCTCATAGACTGGAAGGGCTTTTGAGTCTGATGTTGGGCACCGGTATTGCCGCAAAAAAATTCTAGATTATTTCCACAAAGCTGCACCCAAAACACGAAAATCACCTCAACAAAAATCTCCGTTGCTGCTATATTCGGACAAATGAAAAGATGTGTCCCATACTAAGAGCGTAGCGAAGATCCGTATTCCCTGGGAATGCGTTGACCTCATTTGGGGATCTTACAAAAGCTATGAAGCATTATGTCCAAATCTTCACTCTCTTTTTTCTACAGGCCATTAAAGTGGAACTTGCCTATCGTATGCAAGTTTTTCAAAGATTTTTTGGCATTGCTGTTTCGATGTCTGCCACGACTTTTTTTTGGTTTGCCGTCAGTAAGGTGAGTCCCTTTGGAGGCTATTCAACGGCGATGATGCTCTGCTATTTTGTGGTGGTGAGCCTGCAGGATTTCGTTTTTATAAGTGGTGACGAATTTTCCAAAAAGCTTGGTGAGAAAATTCGCCTGGGCAAACTGTCTGCCGCTCTTGTGCAACCCTTTCCTTATTTACTCAATGTGTTCGGCGCTGGTTTGGGAGGCTTTGCGATGCGCATTTGCATCGTGATCCCTCTGGCTGTTTTTGCCAAGTTGACCTTTCTCAAGGAATTTCATTTCCAAGATCCTTATTTTCAAATCGGTATGTATGGTTTGGCGTTCATCCTGGCGATCGCTATTTCGCTGGTTAGTCTGATCATGACAGGGCTGCTGGCTTTTGACATGACGCAGGTCTGGGCGCCCTGGATCTTGTTTGTAGCCAGTTACCTTTTGCTGAGTGGGATTTTCTATCCGGCGGATCAAGCCGGGGCGACGATGCAGGCAATTATGGCTTGGACACCCTTCTACTATATCCAAGGTTTTCCGACGTTAATTTTGATCGGTCGGCTCAACGCTCCGCAAATTTTGTCGGGCTTTTTGAAAGGCACTTTGGTTCTAGGCTATCTGATTCTTCTGCTGACACTGATGTGGCGCCGAGGTGTCAAAAAATTTGAGGCTGTGGGAATATGAAGATGGGTTCAAAATGGCAAAATTTATTTGCAGCTAATTGGCGTATCACCTTGCATGATGCGCTCATCTATCGCTTCCACACCATCTTTTTCATCGTGTTTGAAACCATCTTCTTTATTGCCAACTTCTACACCCTGCATATCGGTTTTGATCTGGCTGGTGGGACGATCAATGGCTGGACTAAACAAGACGGGTTTTTGGTCACTTCCATTTTTAATTTTACGCACCAAATATTTCTGACCTTTTTATCGAGTTTTATTTTCGAAATTGGCGAAAAATCTGGCACCGGTGCGCTCGATTTTATCTTGCTCAAACCTCACCATCCGCTTGTCACCTTGTGGGTGACTACCACTTGGATTTTACAAAATGTTCCTGGCTTAGTGCTGAGTGGCGGCGTCTTTGTCTACTTGCTTGCGAACTCGACGCACGCGAACTTGTCGCTGACAAGTTATCTGCTTTGCTTCTTATTTGTAATCTTGGGCGTTTTTGTTAGGCTTGCGTTGGGTTTGTTATGCGTCAGTCCGGTTTTTTTTAGCGAGCGTCTGTTGGCAGTCGACACNNGCCGAAACTTCTCCAATATCTTTTCACGTTTGCGCTGCCGGTCTTGCTGGTATCGTCCCTACCTGCCGAAGCGTTCTTTGGTCTGCGATCGCCCTTATACCTGAGTGTCTGCTTTTTAGTTGGCATTGCGTTCTGTTATGCCTCCTTGCAGATTTTCAGCTGGTCTTTGCGCCGCTATAAATC
>PLEQ01000194.1:0-272 GCA_003136475.1 Deltaproteobacteria bacterium | reverse complement strand
GGAAGTCAAGAATCCCATTACGGCGATTTGCCTTGATATTGAGACCACGGGTCTGGAGAAAGTGACCGATAAAATTATCGACCTGGCCTATGTCGTCTTTCGCATCGAAAAATACGATCGTCGCATCGTCGATATCCAAAAAGAATTTAACCAACTCGCAGACCCTGGTGAGCCTTTGTCCGAGGTGGTAAAGGCGCTCACCGGCTATAAAGATGAAGATCTTAAGGGGAAGCAGATTGACTGGGAAGAAGTTGCTGCCGATTTTAGTGCCG
>PLEQ01000353.1 GCA_003136475.1 Deltaproteobacteria bacterium | reverse complement strand
GCCCAAAACCAGCAAAAAAGTCCAAAGCAATCCGAATGCAGCAAGTCCCCACTTTTGATAGACCGTCGGACTGCGAGAGGCAATCTCTAAACTGACATCGGTAGCACCTTTAGCGACGCCCACGCTCAGTTGGGAACGCCCCTTCGGATACACGACCGCAAACTCACCGCGCGGGCTAAATCTCAACAGAGGGATATTATACAAGAAGGCATTCCATTGACTGACAAAATNNGACAAACGCCAGTTGGGCCATCGCTGTCGTAGAATTTTTCAGGTAAGGGAGATCGGTCATGCTAACAATAAATTGGGGGTCTTCCGGCCCTATACTGAGCTGCTTGCGCCAAAATTCCGCAAACAGCGAATCATAGGTACGCATCCGGAGAAAGGGCCTATGTTGTGCAGTGTAATGCAGGGTGCTTGCCGTCTCAGGCGTCCTCCCCAGCGTCGGTCGCAGACTATTGATCAGCGGCGCAAATAGGCTGAGTGGAGGCCGCTCAAAAAACTGCACCACACTCGCCTTAGCCTTCCCTGCGGCGTATGCACCCTCGACAGACATCGGAATCGCATCGATATGAATCTGAGTCGCGACCGAGGAACTTCGAGGTGGGAGCACGACATTCACCAAGAGCAAACTGCCGACTATGACGAGCAAGGGCCAATCCCAGCTCTTGGAGACGAGACGTTGGCTAACAATGGCCACCGTCAAATACGTAAGAAACGATAGAATCGGGAGGCCAAAGATCGCAATCAAACCGAGATGCGGTGCAAGATTAAGCCAGGAAAACCCGACATAGTTGGGAAGTGTTTGCGGCAGCAGGAATTCAAGCATGGTCAAAATTCCGGCAAGAAAGATATTGAAGAGGGTCGTATGAACCTTAAAAAAAATGGCACGTGTCGGTGCCCCAACGCGTGCCGGATTTACATACTTGCCCGGTGCTGCTTTCCTTTCAAAGAGCGGTCTTAGACCGACTTGCAAGAATAGAAAAACCCACAGGTTCGCAAAAGATGAGAACACTAGAGAGATCCCCACCAAGAGCACCGCAAAGCGCGTTGCCAAGGAATAGTGTTCTACACTCAGAGGCAACCAAAAGAACATCAAACCATTCGCTACGATGGAAAAAATAAAAAGGAGAAGGCAGCGATCTCGCAAACGCTGAGTTTTGCGCCAAAGCAAAAAGAGAAGAATCAACGCAAGGATCGGGGGGCCATAAACCCAATGACTGCTGATAAGATTCGGAACACCTAGCGAGTAAAGTAGACCCCCTACACATGCAAGAACGTAATTTGCCACTAACGGCGTCCTCCATTTTCTAACTGGGTACATTAAAGTTTATTATACTTCTCGCCAAAGCGGAGCTCGAAAAAAACAAAAGTGCAATTTAGCACTTTTCAAAACAGACCTTCCTAAAACATTCCGCAGAACGCTTAGTGGTCAAAGCCTAATCCAATAGCCCTGTTCTTTTGAGCATTGCCAAGTTCGGCACGAAAATATCTAAGATATTGATTTCAATTATTTATTTTTAATTTTCTATGGATTCAAAAATTACCATGTTCAACCGATAAGCCTTGGCTTGCTCAGTGTTCCACTTATGCACCTTGACTTGTTGTGACACCAGCTAGCGTCCAAAGGAGAATGTGCATGAAACCAACGGTACTGATAGCCGAGGATGAAGACAACCTCGCTTTGAATTTGCAGTTTAGGCTGAATGCTCTAGGTTACGATGCCAAAGAAATCGTTGCCACGAGTGGGGATGCTATCCGTGTCGCAGGCCTCTGGAAACCCAATATCATCCTGATGGATATCACCTTGGAGAACGGGGAAGATGGCATTGAAACCGCAAGCGCGATCAACCAATTTTTAAACGTGCCCATCGTCTATGTTACAGCTTCCAATGACCCCAGCATTCTTGAGCGTGCCAAGAATACCAATTGTTATGGCTACATCATGAAACCTTGTGACGAACGCAACCTCGTGCGCTCCATCGAAATTGCGCTAGCAAGATCAGCGATACAGAATCGCATCATGGCAAGTGAACGTATGTTTCGTCATATTTTTGAAAATTCTGGTGACCACGTTATTCTTCTGGATAAAGACTGTAAAATTATCGATTGTAACAAGCAAACCTTAGACGAATTGCCTACCCCTTGGACGAACTCAAAGGACGCACCATCGACAAAATCTACCATCTCTTCAAAACTTAATTCTCAACAGCTGCAATGCGTTTAAAACGGGTCCTCACGTTCCTAATAGCATCACGATGAAGACTTACCAGCAGGGCGGTCGCCTCTATCTCGACCTTGAAGATAACGGGGGTGGCATATCGCGTCAAAAGATCACAAAGTTATTTGAACCACTTTTTAGCACCAAAGGCTCACACGGAACCGGACTTGGACTTGCAGTTATTAAATACATTATGGAACGTCATAAAGGTCTTATTCATTTGACCGTGAAGGAAAGCTATGGCACTCGCTTTATTTTAAGCTTTCCACTGAGGGCAAATTTTCAGGAGTCCGAGTATGACACACAAAATATGATTGCGTATAAGATTGAAAAAGTAGACCAAGCTTAAACGTCTCGTCACCTAGCTTTAAATGGTGAAAGAACCTCTGTCACACGCACCGCCCGCTGCCCACGTAAGACACCAGGTACACAGCGAAATTTAGGAATGCCTTCCACATCNNCACATCAATCTCGAGTGGGGCAGCAGCGTCCTTGCTCAACTGCAGTATATCGCCGGTCTCCAGATTCACCAGGTCATTCACATTAATATCGGCCTCACCAAGTTTGATACGTACATCGACCGTGGTTTTTAAAATATGTTCTTTGATGCGATTGATCCAGATGTAGTCGACTTCAAGCTGTTCGCTTTGAAAACCTACTGACAATTTGGATTTGATCGGCTCCAAAGTCGCATAAGGAATGACGATTTTTATGGTCCCGGAGACTTTTTCCAACTCGACATCGAAGGTAGTGGCAATCACCACATCTGATGGCGGAACAACCGCAACAAACTGCGGGTTGATCTCAGTCCGGCTGTAACCAACTTTGAGTGGGTAGACGGGTTCCCAGGCTTTTTCCAAATCATCGAGTGCAGCCAGGACGACACGTCTGGCTATTTTGATTTCGATTTGAGTAAAATCTTTGCCTTCGATCTTTGTATAGGGGACATCGTTGCCGCCAAAAAAACTGTCGATAAGGGCATAGAGCAGTTTCGATTCGATAACCATTATAGCCGCGCCACGTAAGGGATCGAGACGCAGGATGTTAAGGCACGACGGCAACGGGAGAGAGTTCATAAACTCGGAGAATTTCAAAGGTCCGGTCGAATTCACACTCAGATTGGCTAATTTCCGCAAAGAGTTCGAGAGGGTCACACGAAACAAGCGAATAAATCGGTCGTGGATAATATCGAGCGTCGGTAAACGACCGCGAATGATACGATCTTGGTTGGCTAAGTCGTAATGAACAACATTGCTATCGATGGCTGGAACTTCGGAATTGAATTCCAATTTGCTATCGGATACTGCCGAAAGCAGGGCATCGACTTCGTTCTGGCTAAGAACTTGGTTCACGAGTCCGAATCCTCCTTCATACCTGAGTCTTCGGAAAGCTAGCTCAAGCTGCTCTCGCACGACTTAGGTTCGGTCCTTGACACTTTCTTTCATTATAGGGAAAGCGACCATTCTAGGGAGTCGGCATTTCTTTCACCTTTAGCAGTTAAGCCAGGCGACCGATCTTTGTCAGGTAATCATTCCCAGGTCTCTTAAGCTTACGAGTTAAGTGCAAGATGTGTGGAAAGCTTCTTAAAAATTTCTTTCTTCTGTGTTTGATCACAGCACAACCCCATCTCCATGCCGGCAATGCACAGTCGGATAATGATTGGGATAACGAGCTGGCTGACGCTGACAATGGCAAAAGCCAACACAAGGTCGAACCTTCGCCGGACGTCGCACCGTCGACCAAGGTCCGACGTTTTCAAACGGTACTGGATGAGTTGCTGGCGGAATTTGGCTACGATGTCAAACTTGGCCAACTGAAAGAGTTAAAGAATCTTGCCATCCGACGCGTGGAAGTTTCCGATGCCCTACCGGACACGTATCGCGATTATTTAAAATTCCTAGCTGCGGAGCGCATCCGAGATAATGCGAATGTTCCCATCCTCAATTGCATCCCCTGTACGAGCAGGACCTCTAAAATGGTTGAAGGTAAAATTGTTATCACTTCTCCGATAACCGATGCCAACGAGCTGCGCACAGCGGCTGAGCGTCTTGGTATCGAAAATTTCATGGACATCATACTGATCTATCATACGACGCACATGGTACTGGCTGTACAGATTTTTAAAAATTCGACCAACGAACTGGTTTGGACACGCACATACAACAGCGAGACTATCAAGAGCCGCTATCAGAAGTTGGCCATCGACTACAGTCAAGTGGCAAAATCTCGAGTGAGTGATGAGTACAAACCGGACTATCGTCTCTTGATTGGTTTAGGGGGTGCCTATATACCCAACCTCAGCGGTTCAACAAACGATAACACGATGCTCAGTCTGCAGTTTCGTGGGACAGAACGTTTTGACCACCGACGCACCGAATTTGGTATGCTCCTGAGTATCCAAGCGACACTGTCGAAGCTGATGGCCAACTATCCGACGACAGGTGCCGCAGTAGATCTTCCTAACACCAAGGCGGCTGCGCCCACCGAGCCAGCCCCCTACAAATACTCGCTCGGGCTCTATGCCTTGTATGCTCATAATTTTTTGGGGGTGGTGGAATCCTATGATCAGATTCGGCAAGGCATTACTTTAGGACTTGGGGCAACCCTCGCTATGAGTTACCTAGCCCCGACTGCCCGAATCGGCTGGGATATGTATTTTGGGCGCCGTTTTGTCGTCAGTGTCAGCGGCATCTACGTCGCACCATCTAAAATATTGGTAGATGGAACCTTTGTCAGCACTACGGGAGGGCCAGGAGCCGATGTCATCATTTCTCTCAATTACTAGTCTTTTGCTACTGATGAGTTGCCTAAGCTTAGCCTGTCGGAATAGCGCTGTGCAAGAGGATGACGATGCGCTTGAAGGAAAGCTCGGTGGGGAAATTTCCTATCCCTTTGTCAAAGGTCAGCCGTTAGGCGTGAACGGTAAAAAAGACCCCTTTATTATCCGTTCGCGAATTGGCGAAACCGAGTACTCGGTGGAAATTCCAGATGCCGGAGAAGAATACAATATTGAAATTCCCCTAGCAGCCTTGGATCCCCATACAGCAGGACAAGCGAGCCCACATGATTTAGCGGCCACGACAGCTGCGGATCGTGAATTGACTACCGCCTTGCCGCAAATCGCTCAAAAACCCAAAAATGAAGCTGGACTCGTTGACCGAGCTTTTGGGGTAGGGGAAACACCGGCTTCCCAAAATGTTCCGAGCTACACGCTTGGACTTGCTAAAATCAATGAGTTGTACAAGAGGAAGGAGTTTGAATACGCTCTGATCGAGATCGACCACCTTTTGTCGTTTTTTCCCAACAGCCCGAAACTCTATAAAATGAAGGGGACGATTTTCATGCACTCGCAGGAGTACAAACTTGCAGACAAAGCTTGGGCGCAAGCCTTGGAACTTGATCCAGCCGACAAAGTTCTCCGTAAAAGTTTGCAAGATCTGCACAATCAGCAAACCGTACCTGCCACAGGCAATCGCTAGCGAACAGATTCGACGGCCATCGCAAGTTCAGAGCTAGCTTCGCTGTCCTTATCTTCCGTTCTTTCAAGCATCTCTTCGCCGACCTCTTCGTCTTCGTCACAATCGTACAGGCGATCCATGCAGGCAAAGCTAAAAAACGGCACATCACCCTGGTTTTCTTTTTCAATCAAGATACTTTGGATTTCTTTATTAAAACGAGCGTGCAAATCATAGATCTTTTGGACGGCAGACTCCGTCAGGCCTTCGGAATAGATATGTATAAAATTCTTTTGCTGGTAACAGCGATCAAGACTGTAATATTTTAAATAATCGGGAATGCGTTGCTTGATGACCTCGGTCGAAACCGTAAACTCGTTACCCTCTTTCAAACGAATACGACTATTGNNATTGTGTTCAACAACAATATCGTCGCGTAAGAGTTTTTTGAGAGCTTGCTCTCCGCGGTAACCTAATATTTTATTGACGTACTCGCGCTTCGTTCCGTGCAAGTAGGACGCTAGCACCAACACAAAATAATTGTAACTGTCGTACAGATCGACCTGACTCATTTTCGAGGAAACTTGTTTTGGACCAAAGTAATCGAGGGCAAAAACTTTACCCAGCATGTCTTGCAACTCACTGCTCGACTCTTCAATCGTTTCCTTAATGGAAGTCCGCCCAGTCATAAATTGCGNNAATCCAAGCAACTCGTGAGATCGTTTTCGTCGATGATTTTACTTAAAAAGTACCGGTTACAACCAGAATTCTTTGCGATAGCTCGCAGTGATAGGTGAGGTCTCTCTTTCCTATATCGTAAGAGAGATTCTCTCAGGTTCGCCTTAAGGGCTTTCATGTTTATTGCAGGCTTCATAAACAACATCGGCACCAATAAGTTAATCGAAAAAACGAATTAAACTTAGCGGCTCGATCCCGTGGAGTTGGTATCTCTCACCACACCATGCCCCGTCCCGTGGGCTTCCTGAGCGCTTTCCATCTTCTGCCCAAGAGATATTGCCGTTTTAGGTTTAGGCTCAAAAGGCGTTGCCATTGTACTGCCAGAAACCAAAGTCAAAAATAGAATGCTTAATGAAACCTTCATGGATCCCTCGGAATGCTGATTGTCGTATCACAACAACATGAGATGAGTGCTAACTAGCAAAGAAATAACTTTAGGACAACTGTTTTTCCATTAACAAACCGGTAGCTTCGAAAACATCACCCAAAGTCTCTCGTGCAACTTTACGCGCTTTCTTACTGCCTTCTAAGAGAACCTCGTGCAGAAATTTACGATCCACCAAATAGCGCTGGGCGGTCTCCCGAATCGGACGAATCGTATCGATGATCCGTTCCGCAACTTGTAACTTGAATTGCCCATACATTTTCCCGTCAAAGCTCTCCAAAACCTGCTGAACCGGTTCATTGGAGAGAATGGCATAGATCTCAGCTAAATTTGCAATACCCGGACTGATATTGGCTAAAGCGATCGACTGCTGTGAATCCGTCACTGCCGATTTCACCTTTCTCAAAATCATGTCGTCACTGTCATTGAGAAAGATAATACCGTTTGAAAAAGCTCCCGACTTGCTCATTTTTGCCATGGGATCCTGCAAATCCATAACTCGGCCACCATCGCTCTTGATGTAGGGCTCCGGGACGACCAACACCTTTTTCTTATACCGGCGGTTAAAACGCTCAGCTAAGTTGCGGGTCAACTCAATATGCTGCCGTTGATCTTCGCCAACGGGCACAAAATGCGCCCGGTAGATGAGAATGTCGGCAGCTTGTAAGACCGGATAACTAAAAAGCCCTGCGTTCAAATTTTCCTCAGCCTTTTTGCTCTTGTCTTTGAACTGGGTCATGCGATTCAGTTCACCCATATAAGTCATGCAATTCAGAATCCAACTCAACTCCAGATGTTCTGGAATATGCGACTGGATAAAGATCGTGCAGTATTGGGGATCGATGCCTGAGGCGAGGAGGTAGGCGACGAGCTTGAAAACATTCTCTCGCAATTCCTCGGCTGGCTGAGGAATCGTCAGCGCATGCCAATCAGCAATAAAAAGAAAATAATTGAAGTCTTTTTGCAAGGTCGCCCAGTTGCGTATCGCTCCGAGATAGTTGCCCAAGTGCGGGATAGCCGTCGGTTGAATGCCGGACAGCATCGTTTGGCGCCTAGTACTCGCTGGCATTTCGAACTCCTTAGTCAATGCGACGATGACGCAGATATGGAAGCGCCTATGCGTAACACGATTTATCCCTTTTAGCAACTTATCGGGTGAGCACTCTTTTCCCAGTAGTCTAGCGGTGATACATCCCGCGCTTTCTATGGTAGAATCGAGCTATGAACAATCTTAAGTCGTGCTGAAAGCGAGTTCGAATGCTTGCCCCCAATCTTAGGCAGAGCGTATTCCTAAACAGCGGCCGCTTAGCTCCTGTGCTCACCGGCGCTTTGCTGAGCTTTCTCGTATCTTGCGCAACCGCTGAGCAAAAGCCCCCCCCGCTGATCCATACGGGTTCGGCCCACCGCCCGATGCACGAGAATAAAAAGGACCTGACCCTTCCCCCAGAAGCAACGCCCGATCTCACGGACCCCAAGATTGAAAGTTTCGAACTCACCAAACATGCGCAGCGAGACGCCGTGCAGAAATGGGTCAACTATTTTACCAACGAGGGCCGCGACCAGCTGCAACGCTATCTGCGACGCGGGGCCCAGTACAAGAAACAGATTCATGCAATTTTGAAAAAACTCGATCTTCCGACCAACCTCTACTATCTCGCTCTTATCGAAAGCGGTTTTCAAACCGACGCCCGCTCGTCAAAGTCGGCCGTGGGCTTCTGGCAATTTATGCTACCCACCGCTCGCAACNNGCTCGCAACTACGGCCTGCGGGTGACGGATTTTGTCGATGAGCGTCGAGATCCCTTGCGCTCGACGGTAGCGGCGGCGCTTTACCTCAAAGATCTTAAAAATGTCTTCGACTCCTGGTTTCTGGCAATGGCTGCCTACAATGCTGGCCAATCACGCATTATGAACGTCATCATTAAGTCGGGAACTCGCGATTTTTGGCAACTCTGCGAAATAGGTTTTATCCCCCGTCAAACGCGCGAATACGTCCCGCGCTTCCTAGCCAGTCTGATCATTGGCGAACACCCGGAACGTTACGGCTTCGACCTCGAGGGTGTGCAAGAACTGCCCAACATGGTCGCAGTCACCGTCCCAAGCCCCGTTCACCTCAGTGCCATAGCCGAAAAAGCTGGGCTCACTCTCCAGGATTTTCACACCTACAATCCCCATTTCCTAAAAGGTGTGACTCCGCCAAGCGCTCCCTCTTATCGCATCTGGCTCCCCGAAGGCAAAGTAAACGCCACCGAACTCGCAAGCCTACCGGTGATTCCGCAATCGCAGTTCCGGCGTCATCACCATGCGGTTCTGGCGGCAGCTCCCAAACATGCTAGGCATCGAAAGCATACTAGGAGAGCTCCCCCTCTCTCACCAGCTACTCAAATTGCCGATATACAAAAGCATTCTTCTCAAGCCACAACCCTTCAATATTTAGTGCGCAAGGGCGACAGCCTCGTCCGCGTCGCACAACGCTTCCGAATGAGTATCCGACGCCTCAAAAAATTGAATTCCCTGCACAACTCACGTCTCTATGCGGGTCAAGTTCTTAAAGTGGAATCTGCAGAAGAAGGCTAGGTCAGCCTAATTGCGATGAGAAGAGGGAGGGTGAGACTCTCGATTTGCACTGGGCTTAAACAAGCTCGAGCACATCACGAAGAGCCTCCGGACTCAACGAATAGCTTAGAGGAAATCGCGTCGAACCGTTACCCACTTACCGTCGGTGTTGCGGTATTCAATACGAACTTTTCCGCTAGCTTTTGCTTTCGCAAGAAGCTTCAGGAAATCATCGACTGAACGTGTTCTACGGCTGTTGATGCGAGCCACTACGTCGCCTTGAACCAAACCGATAGCCGCCAGCATACCGCCTTCGCGAACTTCCGAGTTGATCAAGATCGATTTGTGGGAACCGTGCAGATGAGAGTATTTCACGGTAATCGGTGCAATATCAGCGCCTACTTCAAACTCAGAAACCATTGGCTCAACATCTACACACTGTTGGTGTTGATGATGACGACCAACTTGTACCGGAGCTTGCGCTACNNAACACTGTTGTGCTGGTTGGTAGTCGTCGCCTGTGCAGCTTCTGACGTTACCGGTTTTTTCGTAGGTGCAACGGCTTGCAGCTGGTATTTCAAAGTGACCTTTGGCAATAGCGTCAGCTTGTTCTTGATGACATTCATCCCAACTCGCTGCGAGTTTCTCCGCGCAGTACGTATGTTCGTCGGTGATTTGATTCAATTCCGCACACGAATGCAAGGTTACGGCATGACTCAGTGAAGCTGAGAATTGTTCATATACACCGCAAAAGCCCCATTCGTCATGGGATTCACCTGGAACGTCGCTCCACTTGCTTTGATGACGACCATCTTTCATAAGCGCCATGAAGCTGATATCCGCTACGTTGGGTAGACGAAAACGCTTTGTACCGGCTGGTGCCCAAAAAGTTTCCTGAGCGCTACACTCAAACGTCGACAAAAATGGCTGAATTTGCGTGTTGGATTCAGCTTCAGAACATTTTCTTTTCAATTCATCAAGCGATGAAAAGCTTCTGGGATGGTGCTGCTGATGTTGTTGTTGAACAACATCCCTTGACAAACCAACCGTAGCCCAGGCAGACATTGAAAAAATAACCGTTCCTAATAGACATCTTTTTTGCATAATTTTTTCCTTCCTAGAAATAAAATTCATCTCAATTTTTAGTGGTAAGCTTGACATGTATCGATAACTTTAGTCACTGAAAGCACGCACTTGCCGTCAGAACTTTGTTGTTGCTGTTGCTGACCTTGTTNNTAGTTGTTGTTGAGTGCGGCTCAATTCTTCGGCAGTTACGTAGTTATTATCGCAATAGTCATGAACTTCACCGTCGCAAAGCTTGCTGATATTCTCAGCTGTAATCTCATCACACTCGGTGAGGGAAATAGGAAGTTGGAAGCCAGCTGGCACTGCCATGGTTCTTTGTTGATAAACTGTGCACTGATCATTGAAGCTGTCGACAGAGCGGACGAGTGAACTACGTTGTGTTGCGTAACGGTTACCTTTGGTGCTGGTCTCGGCGTCCATACCGCCAGAGTTTGGTAGATGGAACGGTCGGTCTTTGTGCTCCCAATAGGTGTACGACCCGGTACAGACACCCTTGTTTATGAATTCCTTAATTTGAGTGTCTGAACGAAGCTCTAAACATCGCTTACGCATTTCATCAAGCGATTCACCCTCTACAAGTGCAGAAACTTGCTGAGAGACTTGTTGAGAGACTTGTTGAGAGACTTGACCCTGTTGTTGAGCTTGTTGTTGACCTTGTTGTTGAGCATCTGAGAATGGGGGCAGAGAGTCTGTTTGTTGAGACCCCTGACCTTGTTGTTGAGACCCTTGACCTTGTTGCTGACTCTGTGCAGCGATTACCAACCAAGGACATGTTAAGAGCAAGGCTGTTAACGTAACTTTTTTCATCACCATTTTTTTCCTCCATTTGGTTATGAAATTCATGTGTCTAAACGGCACCCTAACGAGCATCTTTTCTTAACGTACTGGAGATGAGGGATTCATGAATAAAGCTTTGAAGTTTGAAATATTTTTATTGAACTCGGCATTATGAGAGAGCGGATCGCCTGTTTTATGGAGATAACTCACGGTATCGGGGTGATCACGGAAGGACTCGCCAATCCACTGACCTGCGATAACGCGAAACTTGCCCTCCTTCATGTCTTTTTTGTCGACATAGAGTCGGGACGTGTAAGTCGGAGCAAGAATATCTTGATTGCTGGTGGGTTCATCCGTCTCTTTGGAACGTTCCTTCATGAGAAGAGCATAAGCCTTCACTTCAAATGCAAAATCATATTTTTTATCCTGTTCGATTTTCCAACGATAATTAAAGAGCGGCTTATTCCAAACTTGAATTCCAGCCACGTCATCGATGATAACGGCTCGTTTTTCTTCACCGAGGATCTTCGTGATCAAGAGATGGAAAGCCTCGGGTTTAATATCTTGGTAAGTGCCATCGGTTTCAGCATTGCCAAGGTAGGTCCTACCGTAGATGGTGCGGGGATATTTAAGATGAGAAAACGTAAAGAGCGCTTTTTGATCCCCAGGTGAGAAGCTAATGCCGTCGATAATTTTAGTCTCAAGCGGTTCGGATGTCATGATGGATGCTGCGGCTAAGGCATCACACAGTCCTTCCCAGGCGTCGGGACGAAAACCACGATAACGCTCTTTTTCAACTTCGGCACTGCGCGACTCGATCTTCCGTTTTTTCATCAGAGCATCGAATTTACCGAGTGGTGAATTTTCACCTTTATAGAGACTCGCGTTATTACCAAACGGATACCAAAAGCCACTCCACGGTCTTCGCTCAGCAGCTACAACGTTATAGCCATTGCCCCCTTTGGCATCTTTGGTGATGTTGATATAGAGTGGACCATAGTCTTTGAAGACGCGCTTGACTTCATCGAGGACACGGGAGTCATAAGCACCAACGAAATCTGGTCCTTGGTAGACTTCATCTTTCATGTCGAGTTTTTGGCTACCGCTTAGAGCCTCACGCAGGTCTGAAAAGGCATCGGTATTGTCTTCCTTATCTTCAAATTCTCTAATCTCGTCGTTCAGAACTTGATTCAGAATTTCATACTTGCGATTCACGCGCTGAATCTCGATAACATCGTGCCCAGCGGCTAGCAACTCCGTGTGATGGTTAATGAGATGCTGCAGGCGCGCGCTTTCCGAGACATCACGACGGTCTTTCGCATCTTGCAACTTCATACGAAGTTCTTGCACCACTCGCCCTTGATCTGATGGCAACGGATCTTTATTCTCCGTCCCGCAAGCCAACACCATGCAACCGACTAAGACCCAACTCGACAGCTCTTTTGCTCTCATATGCGATTTTCCAATGAATGCGTTAACGATTTCTCCTTCGTTTTCACCTATGGCTTTATGGGACAGTAAATATGAAAGGAGGCTAAGAAAGCGCCCAAATACATGCGTCGCTCCACTCAAGTCTGGGCGGGTATGTCCGATGAGAAATGTAGAAGCATGGAGACTTTTAACGACTTTGGGAAATTCAAAAAAAATATTAGAATTCGCAGCTCGCTTTTTAAAATGGCCTCAACTGACGACTCAGCAACGGGAGCAAAATCGCTTTATAGCGAGTGCACTCAAAGACTCGCGTAAGCACAGCCGCTATTCGCTTTGCTATAAAAATGCTGCTTTTCTAGTCTCAAGTCGCGGTGATAAGTTGGCGCTCGCCAATATCAGCTTCGAAGGGCTCGGTATTTACTTCGAAGGGCGTGGGCATGAAAAATTCATGCACTCCGGACATGTCAGTCTTAATTTTCTGGGTCAGGCGACTGAGGTTTTCGTGCAACAGGCGTATGTGGGTGAGACGATTGCGGGCTATCGCTTGGTCCATGAAGATTCATCGAGCTTGATTTTTATTCGTGAAATTATCGACGCTCTTAAAAAAGGCGCCTCCCTACAAGTTCTCAATAAGGAACTCTTGCAGGAGTCTTTGCAGGGCGACGAGTGGACCTGCCTCCATGGCGAAGGCCCGACGGATCTACGCATCAAAGTTGATGCTGATGGCACTCCAACCTATTGTTTGCTCAGCTTTCGCATCGCTGATGAGTACTTTGAATTGTTGTACAACGGTCAGTCGCTCCACCTTGAACCGAGCGGCCGTCTGGCGTCTGCAATGCTAACAGTCATCCGCTATGGCTTGAACATTCTGCTTGGCATTCAAAATGCGACAGTTGCCAAAATGCTGCGTCCGGTTTTTGAAATTGGGACAAAAGCCCTTCCTACTTTGGTCGATAAACCCTGAGACNNCCGAACGCAGGTGAGGGACCTCAGACTCGTCATCCCGAACGCAGGTGAGGGATCTCAGTCTTAGCTCTTCTGTAAGTCGGAATAAGTGAACTTAGAGATCGGGTAAGATTCTCGTGTATTTGAGGGCCGGTACATAAACTTTTTGAGCTTGTCGGGTAGCCTCCGGTGTGTCTGACGGAAAGGCCCAAAAGAGATTGGCATCCCCATAGCCGGTGGAATCCTTCGCTACCACTTTATAAAAATCTACAGAGCCGTTCGTTGCTACTGGTACTAACTGGCCTGGCGCAGCATATTGCTGCTGAATACAGTAGACGGGGTAATCTAGATTCTGCGTTTGTACTAGAACTCCGCTTGCATCCGGAGCAAGCGTTTGCTCTTGCATAGCATAGGGTCCGCCGGCATCGGAGGCCGTTTGGGGTTGAGCGGAGGTGTTTGTCACCACGACGCCTAAGCACACATAACCGGGAGCAGGCTGCGGTTGCCAGATTACTAAGGTTTGGTCTTGGTAGAAGGTGCTTAAATTACCAACCCCGGTGATCGTATTGCCACCATTTTGCACGTCAATGTAATTCATAATCTGGGTACCACCAGCTGTAACTTCGTCACAAGCCGCCTCATCTGCGGGGTCAGGAGGGTTATGCGCAGCTGCGGCATTGGATATATTGGTACAACTTTGAAGTAGGTCGCTAGTCATCGGCCCCAAGCGAGAATAGATCAATGTATAACTTTGGGGTGGTGCGAGAGCATTGGCAGCAGCATCTTGGGGGTTGATCGCATAAAGCGAAAGCACGCCAGTCGGGAAACTCGGGTAATTCAAACTTTGACTCAAAGCGTGACCGATCACATGGAACAGGTCTCCCCGCTCCACGCTTTGGGCAAGGTTGTTGCTTTCAGCCTCGTTGGCGAGTGGTGCATCTATAGAAATAGAAGAGGTCTGGGTCTGTAGGTTATTGGGAAAGACGGATTGCGTAAAATTTCCGATGAGGGAACTGTTAGCACTCTGACTTACTGAGTTTACGAAATTCCAAAAACCCGAAGTATCCGTCAGACTTTTTGTCAAATTCAGCCAGACCGGTCGATAAGCACTGATACGTTGGAGTAAAAAAACTTTGGCACTATCAGCAGGAGGCTTGAGTATGAGTTGGACCGCCGGTGTCTGATTCATATAACCACCGAGATCAGTGCTCTGATAGTTCGGGACCACACTCCCGCTTTGGCCACTCGCTGCTGTGGCACTTTCTGTTCCGCTGGCTCCAAGCACCTTGGAACTTCCTTTGGTAGAAGCTGCTTTTGTTGTGGCGCTGGAGCTTGAGCTCGGGGAGCACCCCGCCAAAGGAATTATAAGTATCGAAATCTTAAGTATTTTTCCCAGCATGATCATCGAATCATCCCACTATCATTCCCTTTTCTATCGGCGCGGGTTAGCTGGGACTTTAAGCTTTTTATAGTTCTATCTGGGGGGTGGCGGCGCTGTTTCTCCGAGACCCTTTCCAAAAGCAAAAAACTAGAGTAGAAGGACAGTTCTCAACCCAGACGCCTATTGTCAGTNNAACTTTAAAGGAGAACCTTTACTATGAAGGCAACAATTCGTTCAGTATCTCTCGTTGGCTCTTTGCTTATTGCACCTCTACTCTTCGCTGAGGGTGAAACAGGCACTTCGGTTATTTCCTCTGAGGACAACAGCCTCAGCCAAGAAACTTTTAGTAGTGCTGTTATTCCAGACGGACAAACGCTTCCCCGAAACGTCATCCGTGCACGCGTTGCGACCCGTTCGACTTTGGCTGGTAGCAAAACCTACGACGAAAATGGGACAGAAACGGCCAGTAGCATCGATCCTGACATTTTAGGCGCTGCTCTTCTTGTTGATTTTGGTATCACCGAGCAAGTTTCTGCCGGTCTAATGGTTCCGTATCGCGTTCGCAACAACCTCAGCTTCAACGATCCAAAGATTGCAGCTGTCAGCGAAAAAACTGGCAAAACCGGTTTAGGCGACCTTGAAATCGGCGTTCTCTACAATTTCCTTCGCAATGATATGTGGCGCCTTTCTGCCGGTCTCGGTGGTCGTTTAGCAACCGGCGCTTATTCCGATATCCCCGGTGCTTACCTAACACCTGGTAAGGGTTTTAACGAAATCGGACTTCGCTTGAATGCAGATTTCCAACCTGTTTACGGCCTATGGGTCTCTCTTCAGCATCAAGAAGAAATCGCAGTCTCTTCAGCTGAACGCAAAGAGAGCACACTCAATCAACACGAAGTGGTTGCTGCATCTTACAAAACCGATAAAAAAGGTTTGAGCCGCAATGGTTTTGCACAAGCTGCTTATGGCTTGCGCGCCGCCTCTTCGCATTTGAAAGCTCTCTACGTAAAGGGTCGTTACGCTTATGCGTATGACGCTAAAGAGGAAAGCAACTCCTTGAATCCTCGTATTAACGAGAAAAAAGCTGCATTCACGCAATTTGTAGGTGCTGGTGCTGGTCTCGATGGTCGCGCATACAACATGCCGCTCGCTCTCGAAGCCTACTACCAAGTACCTGTTGCTGGGACCAACAACCCCGTTGCTTCAAAAACTTTAGACCTGACCCTCAGCTCTTACATTCAGATCTAAGTATTCTGATTCTGGACTCTGCCCCCATCGACCGCCGTCAGGTTCTTGGGGGATTTTTTTGCTGCCAGTCCCCTCCAACTGCCTCTTTAACCAATTGATTTAAAAACTTATTTCATGCTAGCTTCTAATCAGGTCATCAAAAAACTAAAATAAGTCCCTCAAAAGAGGTATGGTGCATGACTTTCCGGCTCGTGATAGCTCTGAGTTTGCTCTCTGTATATCCGTCAATCTATGCGTCACAGGAAAGCCCCTCGCTCTATAGTACCGCCGGTATGCGCAGCAATTTTCATCCCAGCCTGAATGCTCATTCCTTTGCCAGCTCTGCCGGACTTGACGACCCCCTAGAACGAGCTTTTACGTCGCCGTTCTCCAGTGATTACAGTCTGGGCAACGGATTGTATTCCGGCAGCTCTTATTTGAGTGGGGGCTTCTATGGCGGAGGCCAGCTATATCGCTTGGGCAGCCAGGATAGCTCTTTTAATTTTTATTACCCGTACATAGACCCCCGCGACCTGGGTGAAGAAGAGCGCCAAGAGGTAGCTTTGTATCAGCGTCGGCGCTTGCTCCAACCGAAAACAGAGGTCGACAAAGCTCTGACGGCGATGCTCGGTGGGCCCGCACAACACCGTCTCAAACTCCACGGGCATCATTGGGATTTCGACGCCGCCGATATTGCGGTGCTGGGCAGTCGCGTCACCATGACGGGATCTTTCTTTCATGTGAGCTACTTGGCCCCAGCCCAAGAAATCGCCTACGAAGTGGTCTTCGTGAATGGCAAGCCATCCTTTGATGTCCAAATTGCCTCGCAAGTGAATTATGTAGGTTTGTTCATCCGACCCGCTTTTTTTCTGATCCGACTCCTGGCAGAAAAATGGTTGCTCTCGACCCTAGGG
>PLEQ01000051.1:394-2964 GCA_003136475.1 Deltaproteobacteria bacterium | reverse complement strand
ACACAAAACAAGATCATGGAAAGTTTCCTGGCCAGGAACTTTGGAATGAGTGCATGGCGGGCAATAAAAAGGCTTGGATTGAAATGCGTAAGTACAACATATATGATGTATTGGCCACAGAAGAGCGCTATAAGGGCATTGCACCATGGGGAACCGGCATAAATTTCAACGTCTACTATGGAGATGACGGCGCACGCTGCACCTGCGGATCTACGGATTTTTACAAGAACGGGTTTTGTTACACCTCAGTTGGCAAGTATCAACGCTTTGAGNNGAGTGCGGTGCAGAACTTAGGTCCAGACAAAACCTCAATAAAAACAAGAAAATGTTGGTCGGATCAAGAAGATAGTTGACTCCTAACAAAAAGCGTGGTACCCTGAACTATGTCTAATGAAGAAGTACAACAAATCCTCGAAGAAATCATAGACTTAGCGCGTTTAATTGGCTGGAAAACGGCCCTTGCACAGGATAAGAACAATCAAATTCTTGGAATGTACGTGGGCGATGAAGAGTGGATTAACGCTAAACTTGGCAATAATAAAACCGTAACACATTGAGGTTTTAATGATAAAATATCTAGCTGTAATCATGTTGTTTTCTCAAGTATGTCTTGGGACTACAAAAACTCAACTTAATTCAGTAATGCTGATGTCACAAAATAATAAGTGGGGGGGAAGTGGTTTTTATGTCATAACCCCACAAAATAATAGCTATATTATAACAAATGAGCACGTATGTAAGAATAATTTTTATATGAATGTTGAAGATCAAGAGGGTAAAAAATTCAAGGCGGAAGTTTTATTTTCTAGCGAAGACCTTGATCTGTGCGCATTAAAATCAACAAAACAAATAGGATTTAAATTGGCTAAAGCTTACACAGATTGCGGCGAATATGTTATATTCATGGGTTATCCATTACTTCAACCTTTTACAGTTCAAGTTACACAATTGTGTGATAGAGTTGCACTAACTACAGTTAAACCTGGAAATAGTGGTTCTCCAGTAATAAATTTAGATGGCGAATTAGTTGGTGTCATAGATGCGTTATTTAGAGATACTAATTTTGGATTAATTATTCACTTAAATCAAATATACTCTTTTTTGAAAGGAAAATAACATGAAGACAAAGTTATTAGTTGGTGCGGTTGTTATTGCTCTTGGAGCAGCTAGTTTTGGGCTTTACAAGGGTTATGAAAAATTTCGTTTAATTACTTGCAAAGAATTAGTTTATAAATCTTTAAAATCTCAATATGGTGAGGTTCCTGCAGAATATGCGGACAAAGTTGAAGAATCGGTAGACTCAGAATGTCATCAATTATTGAATTAGACCACCAAATTATACCGGAACTTCCCTTCACCTGGCGCATGGCGTTGACTCAAGGGTCGACAGGTGTAGTGGCTTCGCCTTCGGAGGGCCAAAGTGATAACATTGTCCAATTGGCGAAAGATCTTATCCCTATTATTAAGCTTATTGGTACATGCACCGTTAATAGCTGGCTGCGTACTCCACTCCACAACGCTAGTGTTGGTGGGGCTCCTCACTCTGCTCATTTGTTGGGCGCTGCTGTTGATCTTCATCCGGTTCAACGTACCGTAGCCGAGTGCAAAGATCTCATTAAAGGGCAAAGCGGCCATCGCCTACTGTATTTTGAAATAAATACGACAAATTGGTTGCATCTTGATTTTTTACATGACCACGATTTTATTGCATGAAAACATTATACACTAAACGCATGGAGCGGCCTGGAACAGTAAACTTGTGTGAAATGAGATTTACTAAGAATGCAAATCTTATTTTAGATTTTGGAGATGAGAAGATAAAGTTCGGCAAAGCTTTTTTAGCTGATGCCGCAGAACATTATTTAAATTATCTCATAGAGAAAGGATTGGAATATGCCGCTAAAGTCGGGAACCTCAAAGAAGACGATAAATCATAACATAGGCGAAATGATTAAAGCCGGTCATCCGAAAGCACAGGCAATTGCCGCAGCTTATAGTAATGCCGGAAAGTCAATTAGTAAAAAGTCTGGAAAGAAGAGAAAATAAATGGAACAAACAGTTGTAATATTAGTTGGCATTTTAGTCGCATTTCTGGTAGGATTATTCTCATCCAAGACACAAAGTAGGGAAGACGCAAAAATTATCGACCGTACGACCAAGATTAAAGGCAACGAAAAAACTGCCGCTACCGACCAAGCCGATGCGGACACAAAAGTAAAGGAATATACCGATGCGCTTAAGCAATATGATCCTGACTTTCACTCTGATGACGACNNAGCTGACGAAGCCCAGTGCAAACGCGTTCTTCATGACTGTGACGCGGCACTTCAAGCAGAACAAAAAGTAAACGCTTTAGATCAACAAATTATTAAGGATCAGGACCAACGTTTTTCTGACCAAGCTACAGAGATTCGACGAGAAGAGTTTTGGAGACCTGTGGCCATTGGTGGGTTTGTCGTATCCGTAAGCTTAATGACATTGTTACTCCTTAAAAAATAGGTTACAAAATGATATCTGACCCCCGTAAGTTCGTGCGCAAGTGGATTGAAACTAAAGGCCTTGTCTTAAAC
>PLEQ01000051.1:0-370 GCA_003136475.1 Deltaproteobacteria bacterium | reverse complement strand
TCTCGAAGAGTTTATATCCCTCGAGATAGCAGAGAAACGTAAACAGATGTTTGCGAAAATTAAGTTTAGTGGTACAGAAGATCTTACGCAACTTACGAAGTTTGTCCAAGCCGTCACCGGCGAGAGTGCACCACAAGTTGTTACCGTACTTGCGCATTTCATCTGGGGAATTAAGCGAAAGATGACTGGGCGCGACATGGTTTACCATCTTATGCCCGTAATACTTGGAAAACAAAATGGCGGAAAATCAGAGGCTGTTAAGAGACTTTTGGCCCCAATTGGAAGCCTTACAAAAAATTTACATCTTTCTGAAGTAGTTGACGTCCGCGTGCAGATGTCTTTTGCACGAAGTTTTGCCATTATTTTAGAC
>PLEQ01000464.1 GCA_003136475.1 Deltaproteobacteria bacterium | reverse complement strand
GCAGAAATCGATATCGAAGTCCGGCATGGAAATACGCTCGGGATTCAGGAAGCGCTCAAAAATCAGATGGTAAGGGAGTGGGTCGAGATCCGTAATCAGCAAGGCATAAGCGACGAGTGAACCGGCACCGGAGCCGCGTCCAGGGCCAACGGGAATGCCGTTTTGCTTGGCCCATTTGATAAAATCTTGGACGATCAGAAAATAGTCGGCAAAGCCCATCTTGGCAATAACGTCGAGTTCATAATGCAGACGCTCCCAGTATTCTTTCCGCTTCTCAGCATCCAGTGTGGCTCCGTAAAGCGGTGCTAAGTTTGTCAGGCGCTCGGTGAGACCGTCAGTTGCCATGCGGCGCATCGTATGTTCGGAGCTTTCACCTTCGGCAAGCCGAATTTTGGGTAAGTAGTACTGTCCCGTTTCAATTTTGACATGTGAGCAGCGCTCGGCAATGACCAAGCTGTTGGCAAGCGCTTCGGGATAGTCCCGAAAACGCTCGCTCATTTCCTCGTTATCCATGACATGAAAATGAACGTCTCGGAGGCGCTTACGAATGTCCTGCAGCGTTAGGCTGTTCTTGATCGCGACCGCAAGCGCATGGGTATCGGCAAAGTCACGCGTGAGGTAGTGGGCATTCGCACTCGCAACGATCGGCACTTGCAAAAGTCTGGCGAGCAGGGCTTGGTCGCGGACTTGTAATTTTTGCTGCGGCATGTCGTTGTCGGTGATTTCAGAGTAAAAATTCTCAGCCCCAAAACATGCCTGCATTTTTTGCACATAGACTTGCAGGTTTGCCAGTGCCGGATCTTGCGCAGCGAGACCTGCAGGGTCAAAGCCAGCATGCCGCACCTGCAGAGCCAGATGATTCATCTCGCCATTGTGGAAAGAACTCAAGGCGATGAGACCTTGCGCACGCTCCGTGAGAAGCTGCCAAGGGACCGTGGGCACGTTTTTGAAATTATCACCGATGTAGGCGCTTGAAATAACTTTGAGAAGATTCTTATAACCTTGCGTATCTTTGGCTAAGAGGACGAGTTGGTGAGCAGGCCTGCCAGAGACCTGACCCGCTACATAAACTTCGCAACCGAGGATTGGAATGATTCCCTGCTCTTTAGCCTTGAAATAGAATTCAATAGCCCCGTGCATATTGCAATGGTCGGTAAGCGCGACGTGGGTATGACCAAGTTTTTTAACGAAGTCTATGAGCGCAGGAATGCGGATGCTGCCATCGACAAAGGAATATTCACTATGGATATGGAGATGGACAAACGGTGGTGTCATGCGTTTCGCTCAAAATCTCGCTATATTCCCTGCCGTAGCCCTCGCTAGACCCATCCTTGGCAAGAGATCAAAGCCGATACATTGTACTCTTTGCTGACACCTTATCTCAGAATAGCACCGGCGGAAACGGTTTTTGGCACTTGCGGGGAATCTTGCGGAGCGGCAAGCGTTGCCCACTCCGGACAGCGTAATCTAGCGCTAGAATAGGACTAAAGGCAACGGGGTGTTTGAGGTCCATGGCGATTAAAATTGGAGATCCCCTCTTTAATCCATTGGGTGAACCCGGAGTGGTCACGCAGAAGGAGTCTGCCCGCGAGCGTCTCCATGCGAGCTCGGACCCGGCTGAGGTGAAAGATGCTTTTCGTCATGGTTATATCAGTGGGCTCGAAAAGCCGATCCGCAAAAAATTCAATTCCGTTATGGATGAAATTCGGCAACTCGATCGACCGGAAGAAAAGGTTGAGAACCTACAGAAAAAAATTAGCGATCTCGAAAGTGAAACGACATCTCCCGCTAATATTCAACTCACACACTATTTGAGAGCGGAACTTTTCCATCTTATGCAGACTTATAATATTCATCCCCGGCAATTTGAAGTTTCCTATCATGAATCTACTAATACCTAACTAAAAAGGAGGATCCGCAATGGCACATATAGGCGACTTTGTTCCAAAGACCGGAATCTATACTGAACCCGGTGTCGTCGTTGAGAAAAAGGACGATGGAACGGTGATGGTAGATACCGAACCGCTAGCGATTAACAAATATCATCGTTATAGCAATACGACAGGGCTGAATAGTGAGGAAAAAGCCGAGTTCAATGCGATTCTCGATGATATCTTCAAACACGATGATCAAGTGCAAAGATTGAACGAAATTCAAAATGAAATCGATAGACTGCGTACCGATCCGGAGAAGCGGAATATCGTTCAGTATTTGAAAAACCAGCAAACGACGATGATTCGTGACACGCGAAAACTCCCTCGTTACTACTCTGCTGATGAGGCGCAACTCAAAATTTAGTGAGATGTGATAAAATTGACATGAACAGTTGCAGCTGAGACCTCGCATGGGCTCTTGAGGAGCATGGAGTCTGTTGTTTTGTTGGCTGTTTATCCGTTCGTATAGGTACGGGTGCTTTTCGTACCACTAACTAAAAGTTATTCAAGAGGAGATATGCTATGCAACGGCCTACGATGGTGTTACTGGGACTCTTGCTTATTGCGGGACTCCTTGAATGCAAAACGAAATCCAGTTCAAGCCCCTCATCGTCGCCAGCTAGCACTGCGGTGAGCACTGCGAGCGCAGCAGATGCCGGACTCCAAAGTTGTGCAGCAAATCTTGCTCTAGCCCAGATGGAAGCTCCCCCACCGGTGGATTCGACTCAGCTGGCGACCACGAGTCTGAACCTTACCAGTTACTCACCGGTAAGTGGCGTTTCACTCGCTTTATTATCGATTGGGGTCAGCAAAGATGCGAGCGCCGACTTTGTTTGGTACCAAGTTTGTGCCACAGGAACGAAGACCTGCCTAACAGGCATCATCGATACGCCCGATACCTCGAGCACAACAGATGTCAACATGTTGCTCGCTTATGACGGCCGACTCGCAGCTGGCAACTATACGGTTACAGCAAGGTCTGCTATCTGGAAAGACCGTGAAGCGAATCCAGCAGTTAAGAAAGATCAGAGTTATGCCGGACGCCCCGGTCATTTGTTCCATTGGGGAGCGCCGATAAGTGCGCAGATCGTGGGTTTTGCTGGAACACCACAACCCTATCGCGGCTACTTCAATACTCAGTTTAAACTTTCGGATCAGGCCAGCACTAGCGCCTATCAATTTCAAGAGTCTCTGACGGTATTTAAGGAAAATAATGCAGTCAATCCGAATCTTCAGACAATGGTTAACAACATCACAAACATGCGTGATATTTTTGGTCAGCTTGTCACCAGCCCTCTGTTGCCAGCAGCCAATAACGCTGCTAAGACTTTGAATCCAAGCTCGCTAGGTTTAGCGGGGACGTCGTCGGATTCCTGTGCGAGTGTGACGACAGCTGTCGATGCTGCTATAGCGACTACGCCTGTTACGACTTCAGCAGCAACAGCGCAGGCGGCACAAGTGGCAGCTCTTTCGACCCCGACAGCAACGACTCCGGTTGCAAGTTCGACTAGCACTACAACCGCAACTGCAGCTCCTATAGGAAGTTTTTCAACTTTTGACCAGGCGCAGATGGCTTGTCAGTCACAGAGTAACATGAGCTTAGGCTATACTTGGGCGCCAGTAAGTTCCTCATTCAATGGCGCGACCTATACGGATCCCACGACGACCGACGGTACGACCTATGGTTGTGTGTCTCCAGGTACAAGCATAGTGTCTCCCTCAGTGGTTACAGCGTCTACCCCAATATCAACAGGCACTGATACATCGGTTGCGACAGAAGGTGGTCGCAACAACGCCCTTTTTGGATCAGGTATCGGGTTGTTGGTAGTAGGTTCCGTCGTGGTTGTTTCTTCTGCCGCTGCTCTTAAGATTAATAGTGCAAAAACGAATACAATGAGTTTCGAAAGTGTGTGGAAGGGTTATTTGCAAGGCGAGGCTAAGGAGGGCAATACTGTCCTTGGTGCCATCAAGGGGATTTTTAGCGGACATATGTCGAAATCAGTTTTGCTTCTCCTAGCATCCCCTGCTTATGCATTATCGAGTTTGAAAAATAACAGTATTGGCACACTGAAGGCTGCTTCTATTGTCAGTAACGTATCGGCTGAAGAGATAGGGGAAGAAGGAGAAAAAGAGCCTTCTACTACTAAAGGAGGCTTGCTACCAAACAAGCGGACCTCTGTAGTTGGCATCTTGGCCGGCGTACTTATTGTGGCGGGTGGTGCGGTTGCCGTTCCTTTAAGTTTGAATCTAAGTACGGATCCCAATACACAAATTCTCACTTTAGCGAGTAATGCCAACGTGCAAATCCAGGCCATTACAGCGCAAATGGATCAGGTCAATAGTCAGATCGTCTCCCAGATCGCCAAAACCCTCAGTCAGCAATAATCCATCCTAGGCATCCTCGTGACTAACGGGGATGCTTTCTTGTTCCACCAGACAAAAGAGCGAAGACTGCGATCTCTCACGGAGCCTGGGGTAGGCTCCGTGAGAGATCGCAGTC
>PLEQ01000066.1 GCA_003136475.1 Deltaproteobacteria bacterium | reverse complement strand
CCATGGCCGCGGCCGGTGAAGATGCCGAGGCGGACGGTGAGCTCCTGCACGATATAGAGGATCGGGATGAGGATGACCTGGACGAGGAGGAGCTTGTAGCCCCATTGCACGCCGCTTTGCCCGGCGGTGATGATGGAGCCGACATCGGTGTCGGCCAGCATGACGACGAGGCCGGGGCCGAAGACGGCGAGCCAAGGCAGGCGGGTGAAAAGCGTCTTCTTGGCAGTCTGCTCAACGGCTTTTTGCTTCTTGGCGATCGACGACATGGGCACTCCGAATTTGCAACTGATAATCATTCTCAGTTGTTGGCCAATAGTTAGCCGGGCGGGCGCGGCTGAGTCAAACGCAATTTCGCGCCCGTTCGCGCTCTCGCAAATTGTCCGAAAGCCGGTTAGGGTTTGCGCATGATAACAAGAACATACCCGTCCACGCGCCTGCGCCGGAACCGCTTTGATGATGCGACCAGGAGGCTGGTGGCGGAGCATCGGTTGTCCGTGGATGATCTGATCTGGCCGATTTTTATCCGGGAAGGCGGCGGCGAGCCGCAGGCGATCGGCTCCATGCCGGGCGTGGTCCGCGTGGGGCTGGATGGGCTGGCGAAACATGTGGCCGAGGCGGCGCGGTTGGGGATCCCGGCGATCGCGCTGTTTCCGGCGACACCGCCGGAGCAGAAGGACGCGGAGGGGACGGAGGCGCTGAATGAGCGGAATCTCATCTGCCGGGCGGCGCGGCTGCTGAAGGATCATTATCCGCAGATCGCGCTGGTGGGGGATGTGGCGCTCGACCCCTACACCAACCATGGCCATGACGGCGTGCTGCGCGATGGCTATGTGGCGAATGATGAGAGTGTCGCGATCCTCACGCGCCAGGCGGTGAACCAGGCGGCCGCGGGGATCGATATTCTGGCCCCTTCCGACATGATGGATGGGCGGATCGGGGCTATTCGTAAAATCCTTGATGACAATGCCTTTATCAACACGAAGATTCTGGCCTATTCTGCCAAATATGCGTCTGGTTTTTATGGGCCCTTTCGTGATGCGGTGGGCTCATCCGCGTCGCTAAAGGGTGCCGATAAGAAAAGCTACCAAATGGATCCGGCAAATGGCGATGAGGCTCTGCATGAAGTCGCCCTCGACATCCAGGAAGGCGCCGATATAGTTATGATAAAACCAGGACTACCGTACTTGGATATAGTGCGACGCGTTAAAGAAGCGTTTCGTGTCCCAACGTTCGCGTATCAAGTCAGCGGTGAATATGCCATGTTGAAGTCTGCAGCTCGCAATGGCTTTCTAGATGAGAAGACCTGCGTGCTGGAAACACTTCTCAGTTTCAAGCGGGCTGGTTGCGATGCTATCCTTAGCTATTATGCACTAGAAGCTGCCCAATGGCTTCGGAGTTAGGTGGAATGGATTTCTCTTCTTTCGCAGCCCTCAGATTTCTTAGCAGTCAAAGAGAACAGCGTTTCTTGTCATGGATCACGACACTCTCGATCGTCGGTATAGGGATCGGGGTTGCGACCATGATCGTCGTACTGAGTGTCATCAATGGTTTTGAAACCGAGCTCCGCAACCGGTTTTTGACAGCCAATGCTCACATTCTCATGTACCGCTTTCCAGCCGGTATGCATGATTATGAAAAGTGGGATGAAAAGGTTCGCGAATACGTCGGTCCGGAAATTACCGGCGTTTCCCCCTTTATTCATTCTGAAACGATGAGCCGCAAAGGCGCTATGATCCATGCGGTGCTTGTCCGTGGGATTGATCCCGTCAAACGGCAGAAAGTCCAGGACTTGGCGAACATCGTGCGGCCTATCAGCTCGCTCGATCTGCTCCAATCTGAAATCACGCACGCGGCGCATGGTGAAGCACTACCAGAAATGCCCTCGATCATCGTGGGCATTCGGCTGCTTGAAATCATGGATTCCAAAGTCGGAGATACCATTGAACTCATTGCGCCGCGTTCGGAAAGTTCGGAAGACCCTTTCGGAGATGTGCAGCGTTTCAAAATTGTCGGGGTCTATGATTCGGGGCTGCAGCACTATGATGTGAAGCTGGTCATTCTGAGCATTCCGGCAGCGCAAAGACTCTTCAACATGGGCGATGTAGTAACCGGCATCGAGATAGGCCTCAAAGACGCTTACAAAAGTGCTGAAATTGCCAAACAGCTCGATGAGCACTACAATCTAACGGTTAAAGAGTGGCAATCCTACAATCGCAATATCTTCGAAGCGATGCGCAATGAACGCCTCGTGATTTCGCTGATCGTTGCTATCATAGCGTTTGTTGCGAGCTTTAATATTTTGACTGCGCTCTTTGTTACCGTTACTCAAAAGCAACGCGAGATCTCTCTTTTCAAGGCTCTCGGTTCACCGAACGATCAAATTCTTCTGCTCTTCTTAAAGCAAGGCACTTTTATGGGCTTTTTCGGAGGCCTCTTAGGTGTGCTGCTGGCTCTGGTCTTAGGCTACATCATCGGGAACTATCGTATTGTCGATCTGCCAGACATCTACCTCTTGGCTAAACTTCCGGTGCAATATGATTGGCGGGTCTATTTGGGTGTGGCAGGTGGGGGTGTCGTGATTGCCAGTCTTGCCGGACTGTATCCGGCTTGGATTGCGACAAAAGTAACGCCGACCCAGGGGCTAGCTGAGAAATAAGTCCGGGTGTGAGGCTATCACGGCGTGAAGGCTATCACTGGAAGTTAAAACGTTCCCCATCTCTCTTCACCACGATCGAATAACCTTCTTCGAGATCCATTTCGTCGCGAAACAAATTCAACAGGGCTTTGGCACCGAGCTCAGCACCCGCACCGAAGCGGTTTTCCTCAGTTGCCATCAATTCAACCTCTTCACCTTCAGGACTGCGTATCAGAACTTGGAACATACATCTCTCCTTAGAATACAAATGAGATCAGGAAATTTGGAACTAGCGTCGACGACTTTTAAAGAAGCTGCGCTTGGCGCCTGAAGGCTGATAAGAACGTACCGCCCCCGCTCGTGGGTTGGCACTGCTGTCTGAACGCGTTTTGAAAAACGAACTTTTTCCAGCTGCAGGTTGGGAACTAGGACTTAGCCCACTCGCAGCAGGCGCGGCTGGCTTGGGTCGCATAGCATAATTTTGCTGGTAACTCCGCACAGCGCCTTCGCGCGTATCCCCGACACCTCCATAGCCACGCACTTGGCTATTGCCGGGCGTCATGGGTGGCGGTGTATAGTGCTGAGGTTTGTTAAAGAGCGCTCGCCCTAACATATTGCCTGCAATACCTCCCGCAACACCACCGGCAAGTCCGGTCAGGAAAGGACTCCAAGACCCGGACTGCTGGCGACTGACCCCATTCTCGGTGACCGTTTGGGTCATGGCGATTTGAAAATCCTCAGCCATATAGAGCGTGGAATTTTCTTCTCCGTCATAACTCAATTTCACTTTCTCGGTCGTTTTTTCATCTGCGAACCGAGCCAGTCGCAAGCTCTTCAGCTTTATCGGCTGACGCACACAAGCCGGTGCATTGAGCAGCATCAGTTCATAGATTCCGTGATCGCCTTGGTAAGCGACCGACTGAGCCGGATAATCCCCAGGCTTGAGAGGACACGATGCCTGCGCAGAGTCGGAAACAGGCTGACATCCTAAATGCAAAGTCAATGCGGAAAGGACTAAGATGCGCCAACTTGCATACCCTAAGGTTGGCCAAGATAAGACCGTTGACGTTTGTGAGAACTTTGATAAGACTTTCGATTGCATAAAAATTCCCTCCTCAAAAGACGATGGCATCATATCAAAAATAAGGCTTCTTGGAAATGCCTCATGGGCGGGGCTGTAAGATGCACTCTCTAAGGCTAGCCATAAGTTCCGGGAATAGTCTTGCGTGACACCCAGCTTCAGAGAAAAATATTTGTGGATAAACAATGTTCCCAATTCAAAAAGGATGGAAGAAATGCGGGGCCTGACTGTCTTCTCCCTATTCTCAGTGTTTTTGTCGAGTTGTCTTGCGTCCGTTTTTGCAGTCTCATCGCCTCCGCAGCCAAAAGCTCTTCCGACGCATGCTGTTGAAGCGCACAATGGTGTCGTTGCAGCAGCTCATCCGCTTGCCTCAGAGGCTGGCGTTGCCATTTTGAAACAGGGTGGGAATGCTGTGGATGCTGCGGTCGCCGCATCATTTGTAATCTCCGTCGTGCGCCCACAATCCACCGGACTGGGCGGTGGAGGCTTTATGCTCCTCTATAGAAACCTCGAGAGCAAAGCTCGTATTTATGATTTTCGTGAACGGGCGCCCTTAGCTGCGACACGCACGATGTTTCTCAATAAAGATGGCAGTCTGAAAAAATTTAGCTCTGCCGGAAAAGTTCTCGGTCCTGCATCTACCGATGGTCCGCTCGCGGTTGGGGTGCCTGGTCTAGTGGCAGGTCTCATCGATATTCATCAAAAATTTGGCTCACTCACACTTGCCAAAGTGATGGCACCGGCTATTGCTATTGCTGAACAAGGCTTCAAAGTCTATCCCGCATTATCAAAAAGTATTGAAGAACGAAAGCAGGTCCTCGCAGCCTTCCCGGAAAGTCGCAAAATTTTTCTACCGCACGATCGCGTGCCTCACCCGGGAGACATACTGGTTCAAGCGGAGTTGGCGCACACGCTGCGGCTCATTGCAAGTCAAGGCAAAAAGATTTTCTATCAAGGTGACTTTGCCAGTGCGCTCACCAAGGAAATGAAGCGATTGAAAGGTTTGATCACCTCGAAAGATTTGAGCACCTATAAAGTGCAGGAGCACGAACCGATTGAGGGGAACTATCGGGCTTATCGGATTGTGGGAATGCCACCACCCTCTTCAGGCGGTGTACACATTATCGAAATTCTCAACATGCTCTCGAACGATAAAATTTCGTTCATGGGACATAATTCGCTCGCTTATGCCCACTTGCTAGCAGAAAGTATGCGCCGAGCTTTTGCCGATCGCGCACGTTACTTAGGCGACCCGGCTTTCGCCAAAGTTCCTTTGAAAGGATTGCTAGCTAAAGACTATGCCTTAGGTCTACGGCGAACGATCGATCCGGAAAAAGCCAGTCCGTCACAGCAGCTCTCAGCTGGTGATCCTTATCCTTACGAATCGCGATCGACGACCCATATTTCAGTCATAGATCGGTGGGGGAACGCCGTCAGCACTACGCAGACCATCAATGCCACTTTTGGTTCCGGTCTGACGGTAGCAGGAGTTGTGCTCAATAACGAAATGGATGACTTTGCCGTTAAACCCGGTAGTCCCAATGTCTACGGGTTGCTTGGCAGTGACGCCAATGCTATTGAACCTGGCAAAACTATGCTGTCCTCGATGTCACCGACGATGGTCTTCGATAACAAAAACAATTTACAATGGATCTTGGGTTCGCCCGGTGGCCCTCATATTATTACTGCAACTTTGCAGACGCTCATCAATCTTATCGACTTTCGCATGCCGTTGTTTGAAGCTGTCAATGCGCCGCGTATCCACCACCAGTGGTTGCCCGACGAGTTAGCAGTAGAGGAAGGAGCGTTGACGGAAAGTGTCCGTAAGGCCCTAGAAGCCAAAGGTCACAAAGTGCGTATTTCGGAAGAAGCTTTTGGTGA
>PLEQ01000113.1 GCA_003136475.1 Deltaproteobacteria bacterium | reverse complement strand
AGCTACATCATAGGATCTTTCGTTGGAATTGAGCCCGACATTTCCTATATGTTGAACAACCGACGGTTTGGTTACATAGAATTTGACCCGGTCAATCAACTGCACCGTTCTCATAAGTGTCCAATCCCAGTCCCGCCAAACCCTAGGATCAAAGCGGTTTAGATCCTCAAAACATTTAACAAAATGAGACTTGTAGAAAGATTGGCTCATAAAAAAATTTATGCCACCAAGCGATTTTTTTTCGCACCAATGCTCGGAACATGAGAGGATAGGATGATTCTTTTCAGAATTGAAACCACTGAAAATAATATGAGGATCTTTTATGGCGGCATGGGCTTGTCGCAATTTTAGCAACCAGTCTTTTTTAACAAGCACGTCAGAGTCTATATTCAAAATATAATCAACGCTGTTTTCGAGGAGCTTGAAGCCGTGTAAAATTCCCGTCAGCACGCCACTATTGCGACGATGGGTTATTTTAAATAACGGCACGCCCCCTAGATCAAAATCTCTGAGCAAAGCCAGTGTCTCAAGAGCTGAACTCTTATCATCGACAATAACAACGATAGCGTCGCTCAAATCTGAATCTTTCAGAGACTCCAAAGTCTGTTTCAAAAAATTCGGGCGATTAAACACGGTCATCACAACACCGAAGGTTTTTTTCGGGACAAAATGAATATGCTCAAGCTCAGGCAAGGTCTCATAGATCGATACTGAAGCAGGAACACTCGTCTCATCTTTTTGACAAGCTAGGTTGATGCTGCCAATCAAGAGGCACAATACTATCGAGTTAAAATTGCTCAATCGGCTTAACAAGAACCATCCTTTTATCAGATTGAAATTTTTAGAAGAGTAGAGACACTATCCTCTACACNNACACTATCCGTCCTTTCCTGCCATCTAAAAAACCAAGAACTCGCGTTTTTCGGGCGATTATCCGACTTTTTCGAAATTGGTGCCCTTCTTGCCAGACGCTCTTTTCCAACCGCCTCCAGCCTTGCAACGCTACCTTTAACGCCCGACATTTCCCCAGTATTTTAAATATCTTGAGTATGCTACTCAGATTCTGGGCTTCTTTGCAGTGGGGCGAAAAATGGCAAAAAAAACTTATGACTTTATCATTGTCGGTGGCGGCTCTGCGGGTTGTGTTTTAGCGAATCGCCTGAGTACGAATCCTGCCCACCACGTGCTGGTCATGGAAGCTGGGCGCCCGGATTATATCTGGGATATTTTTATTCACATGCCTGCAGGTCTGATGTATCCGCTCGGCAATCGGTTCTATGATTGGTGCTACCAATCGGAGCCCGAACCTTTCATGAATGGGCGTAAAATTTTTCACGGTCGCGGAAAGGTGCTTGGCGGTTCGAGCTCGATCAACGGTATGATTTATATTCGTGGCAATCCCCTCGATTTTGAAAAATGGGCAGGGGATCCAGGCATGAGCCAGTGGGACTATGCGCACTGCTTGCCTTATTTTATCCGTGCCGAAACGCGCACGCTGGGCGCCGACCAATACCATGGTTTCACGGGCCCCTTGCTTTTAGAGACAGGGCCGTGTGAAAATCCCCTCTTCAAAGCTTTCTTCGGTGCTGTACAAGAGGCCGGCTATCCTTTAACCCGTGATGTCAACGGTCATCAGCAAGAAGGCTTCGGAGTTTTTGATCGCAACATCCATCGCGGACGGCGAATTTCAGCTGCACGGGCCTATGTTCATCCTGTGCGTCGCGCACGCCCCCGACTCCAAGTCGAATGTCGAGCGCTCACGACGCGCATACTCTTCGAAGGCAAGCGTGCGGTAGGGGTCGAGTACCAGCAGTATGGAACCCGACATCGGGTTTATGCCAAAGAAATTATCTCTTGCGGAGGCGCTTTCAACAGTCCCCAACTTCTTCAAATCTCGGGTGTCGGCAACGCCAAAGAATTACGAGCCTTGGACATCCCTCTTGTTCATGACTTACCCGGCGTGGGTGAAAATCTCCAAGACCATTTGGAAGTTTATGTGCAATACAATTGCAAAAAACCGGTAAGCCTCCAACCCGCTCTCAAATGGTGGCGCAAACCTCATATCGGCTATCAGTGGTTATTCCAACGCAAAGGCCCAGCAGCTACGAACCACTTCGAGGCCGGGGGTTTTATTCGCAGCAACAACGACGTCACCTATCCGAACTTGCAGTTTCATTTTCTACCCCTCGCAGTTCGCTATGACGGTAGTGCTCCTACCGGTGGTCACGGCTATCAGGTGCATGTCGGTCCCATGAATTCTGACGCCCGGGGGCATGTTAAAATTTCCTCTAAAGATCCGCGCGTCCATCCCAGCTTGCGCTTCAACTACCTATCAACGGCTCAAGATCGTCGCGAGTGGGTCGAAGCTGTGCGTTGCGCACGTCACATTCTCAACCAGACCGCACTGTCGGAATTCAACGGTGGTGAAATCTCTCCCGGTCCCGACATCGAATCGGATGCTCAAATTCTCGACTGGGTGGCACGTGATGGCGAAACAGCATTGCATCCGTCCTGCACCTGCAAGATGGGNNTAGTCGACCCCCGTACCATGAAAGTCCATGGTCTCGAGGGGCTCCGGGTGGTCGATGCTTCCGTCATGCCTTATGTTAGCAACGGCAACCTCTATGCACCCGTCATGATGATTGCAGAAAAATCGGCAGATTTGATTCTGGGTAACAGCCCCCTAGCTCCCATCCCTGCAAAATTTCATCGTGCCTCTTTTGCCTAAGCGGCCAAAAGCCAATTGCAAGCTCATTCTGTGGTAGAATTCCTAAGGTCTGCCCATCAATAAAATCANNGTATATTGCATTAAGACTTGCGATTTGCTTGCTATTATTGACACCTCTTGCTTGCAAAAAAACAACACCAACCGCCTCTCCAGTTAGCAAGTCTCCCACTCCATCATCCTCAGTAACAGCGACAAAGAACGGACTAGACCTCATCGATGCTTCGACTTTAGCGAGCCCCGTTGCTCAAATCACGGTCGGTGAGGTCTGTGGTGCTAGCACTTTCAATATTCACATCAGTACCTATGACCCAAATACGGAATACTTCGAATTTAAATTCTGCAACCCAAACAATCCCACTCAGTGCCAACCCGGTCCCGGTGTTGATACCAGCTTTGCCAATGTTGATGTTCAACTGCCTAACCTGCTGACCAGTACCAGTACACCACTCGTCGAGTTACGTTCCTGCGTACGTAGCTACGATGCTACCAACCCCTCGAATAACTGTTCAAACTCTTGGCAATCCATAAGCCCCGTACCTGCCGTCATCACCGATAGCATCGTCTCTCCCCTCCTTTGGGAAGAATTTGTCGACCAAACAAAACTCACGGAACAATGCTTGGCAATCCGCACCGCACTGCAAAACTTCCAAAACGCAACCCAAGGGCAAACCGTCAACACCAATCTTGCCCAATTGGTTGCCGATGGCATCACGATCGGTATCGATAACTGCGCAACCGCCATCGCCAATGGGCAACTCGAAGCTATCGAAACAGAACTTCAAAATGAAATGGGAACCGGTACGGCCACTAGTACTGCTATCGCTTCTACGAGCTCTACGCAAATAGCGGCTACAGCTCTAGCCTCCAATACCGACACGAGCAAGAGTGGCGAAGAAAAACTACGAACAGAGTTAGGTACCGGAATCGGTTTTGGGCTGGGCTTTGGGATCATTGCACTAGGC
>PLEQ01000514.1 GCA_003136475.1 Deltaproteobacteria bacterium | reverse complement strand
GACCAGTAGAAAGGAACACAGCGCATTTTTCATTTTTTACCTTACTCAAAAATTTAAGAAACTCGTGCACCAATCTTTATTCTTAGAACATGTTTACTCTGGGAATTGTCTAAGATCCTATACTCCTTGTCATCCCGAGTCTCGACGAGGGATCGCAGTCTTAGTGCATCCGTCAGTCCCCGGCGAAATATAAGATTTACTTAATTTTAACTCAGCAAATCGGACCGTCACCTCCACGCAAACGACCATCGAAACTTGCAAAGTCATACAGGAAGGAAATTCTAAGTACCAAACTTAAGAAAGAGCGACGCATCCCAAAATTCCAAGCAACTCAGTCGAACTGACGGGCCTTGAAAGGAGCATTGAACTCTGCAGAATTACTTGGTAACTAGCTAAGATAATTTATGTTTCTATTTACTGACTGCTGTCGGAGTTCCAATGCAAAAAAAGCACTTTCTACTACGAGCCGCTCCCCTCATCTCAGCTTGCGCGCTTTTCTGCGGAGCTTTACAAGCGACCAATAGCATAGCTCCTGGTCTCAATCCTGAATCACTTCAAATAAGTGCCGGACGTGACTTTGATGCCCTTGCCAACAAGCGCATCTACCGCAGCATAAAAGTTAAGAAGAACGAAAGCTCTGAGCGCTTCGACGTCAAATTTGTAGCAGACGCTGCAAGTTCGAATTTACGAGTCAGCACGATCGGCAATACCTGCAAGACAGAAGATGACAAAGCGCTCGAGTGTGATGTCACTTTGGAAATAGTCGGTGCAGCAGGCGATTTTTCCGGCGTTCTCAAATTCGAAAATATTTCGGACCAAGCAGAACGTGCGAGTATGAAGATCGCTGGCAGCTTGGTAGAAAAAGCCCTTGTCGGTCCACAACGTAAATCCCTCGAATCCTACGATCGTTACAGTACCATCGTTAGCTATGCGAGTGCTGATCTTTTACTGAATTGTAAAGACCTTTTTCATGTCGATAAAGATGCGCAAAACCAATGCGAGATCTTCCATGATGCCGTGATGGGCTACGACATTAGTTCCGTTCAACCCCATGCGTGTCGCAATGAAGCCGACCCAAACGAGCGAGCCAAATGCGAAGGACTTGTGCAGGGTATTCAACTCAACTCTTGCGAAAAAATGACTGGCATTGCTAAGACATTTTGCGAAATCGTGCCCAAAGCGGCAACGAAACACTGTGACGCCAACGATCGTGACTGCCAAGCGATTCAAGGCATGATTCATGGTTATGTGAACTGTATGAGCTCAGGTGTGGGCGATTTTCTTCCGCTCTGCGTCGCCCAGCAAAGCGCCTATCTGGACGGAATTTCAGGTTCGTGGCTTAAAAAATTGCTGGCACTCACCCCGCCGACGACAGTCGATGCCAAGGAAGTGGACGCTAACGCGCTCACTCTCGCCTATATTCCGGAAAAACGCATTGCGCGACTCAATCTTTCAGAGTCGGAACTCAAAGCTTTGTTCAATGCTTATCCTTCCTTAATGCGAAGCGCTTTGTTGAATGCACCCAATTCTAAATCGATGTACGCCTCCCAAGAAGAAATCTGGGCCGAAATTGACCAACACTTGCACCCGGAACAAACGGTCGGCTACGAACTCGAATGCCCAGCTGTAAAACTTGACATTACGGAAGGCACGCATCCCGACAAAGTCGCAAGTTGGTTGCAAAAAAGAAACGCTTTCCTGTCCTTTGAAGATTTACTAACGGATGAAGAGCGCAAGAACAAAAAACTCAACCTCGATGTGCGTTATGAAAAAGAGCATGCGGCTTGGTATTCGGATCTGACAGCTACTGGTTTTTGGACCGCTGACAAGGAATGGCCTTACTTCGACAGCTATGGGAGAAGTCTCTTTCAAACTGAAGAGAGTTTTATGAACTTCCCACTCTTAAATGTCACGCTGGAGAGCCGCTACAGCTACAAACAATTTCCCCATGTCGAACTCGTATCCGCCCCACTCACCAAACTCGCTAAGCCGCTCAATCACTCCAACATCATGAACTATATGGCCAACGTTATCGCAGACTCTTGCAATAAAAATGACGACTGGAGCTTGAAATCCACCAAGCTTGAAGACTGGAAAAACTTGGCAGACAATACGGCTATCACCCCGAATGGTGAAAAATTGAAGTTTGAAATGACAGCCGGGCCGATTTTTGAAAAAACACCCATGACTTGCGATCGCAAAACCGACGGTTGCCATGTGCAGTCAAACGTGGGTGTCTACTTAGATCAGCTCTTTACCGATGCTTTCCTCATGCAAACGATCGGCTATGACTGGGCTTCCTATTCCGACGAGACCTACCACGCCGCTTGGACAGTTGCTAAAAAAACGTTCAGTGTTCTGCAATGGGACCAAGAACGGGATCGGGTGATTGACCCCCGCAACCATGCTGCCGGTATCTTTACCTACACGGTCTACGATCTCTTCCTGCGTTCCATCCTTTATACAGGCAAGTTTGACTTCTGGAAGGGAACGATCACCCAGTTGATGAAATACGAACTGCGTAAAATTTGGAAAATGCTAGACACCGCACCGGAAGGCGAACGCGAACTCTTCCAAAGAGCGGCTCTCGCCCTTTACGAAGCTAAAGAGCTGCCCAAGGAACTCAAAGACGTGATCCAACCGGTCATGCAAAGCTTCATCAAAACTAAATATTACGGCATTGGCCCTAGCCTGCCCGGCTCAGAAACTCCTTACTATAATGAAGACTTTGCTCAAAGAGTCCAAAACGCTTTCAAAGAAATGCTGTGGACTGTCGCGCTTGCCGACGATGCTGTTTACTACCGAGCCTCATCAACGCAATGGGGTTACATCGTAAGCGAAGACACCAAACTGGATTACAAAGATGCTAACGGCGTACAACAGACACGTCGCGGCTTCATCCAAGGCTGTGCTTATGGAACTCACCGCGGCGCCCAATGCGATCTTTCTAAGACCATCAAACCCGTAAAAACCACTGTAAAATACGGTGAGCAGGAACTCGAACGCATCTACGGTATCGTCGAAACGCGCTATGGCAACGCTGAATTCAACCAGGCGATTTTCTGGCGCTGTCATGACAGCAATCGCTCCACAGTCTTAGGCCATGTGTGCACGGACTAAGCAGCTGAGTTGTTGAAGAATGGTAGTTTGGTTGGACCGAACTACCATTTTTTGTTTTAGCCAACCGCTTTGCACACTCTCCAAAATCCTCCTGACACGAATTTGATTGCTCGCAAAAAAGAGACCCTCTAGAGTTTAGCTTAAGAAAATTTAATTTTTTAAAGGAAGGAATTCTATGCGTGCAAATGGGTTTTTCGCGCTCGCTCTTAGCGTATCTTCGCTGATCAGCGTCGCTGCGCTGGCACAGCCACTCGCAAAGTCGGGGATCGTCGTGCGCTCCCGCGCTCTGATTACCGTCGAGGCTGGTGCTAAGCCGACTCTGCTCAGAGAGGCCATGGGCACCCAGCCAGTAACCGTCATCAATGCTCCGAACACCTCGATGACGCTCGACAACAGCAAATTCAACATTCCAATCGTTAGCAATATCGTGCTGAATTTTGGCTCGCTAGCTGTGTCCGGTCTGTTCGACAACAACCTGGATGTTTGCGGTCCGAATAACAATCAACGTTGCAACACGGCTTTGATTCGCACCTACACCACCGGTACAGCTGGACCTGGCGTTTACAATGTGTATGACGGGTATGGCACACCACTCACCGTCAACAGTACTGGCAGTGCCGTGCAAACTGTGGGTCTTGAAGTTGCCAACGCTATCATCATGCAAAGCTTCGCCATAAACACAAGCCGCCATACCGTGAATCTCGGAGACTTTGGTGCTGCCCCTATTTACTTCTATAACTCGGATTTCACCGATGCTGGCGCTGGCGCTTTCTCAACGACCATCGTCATCGAGTACGCCCTCGCGCCTTAGTTGTTGACTTGAGCGGCATGTTCCCTTCGCCACCAGTCGTTTAGTAGTTCCTATTAGTTCCCTTAGAAATGCCGCTCAGAATTTTAATAGTTGCGACTGCTGCGTACTTTTTAATCATTCCGAAGCCAACCTTGTGGGACTTAGCTTTCACTTCTTGCAAGAGAGACTTATCCCCAGGCATTGTGGATAAGTCGATTTTATGAAGATTAATAGAAATACTAAAGACTCGCCAGATTTCAATGGCTCATAAGATAGGGCAGAAGGACGGCACCGGCTGGGCTACCCAAACCGCTATAAAATCGTAGCCAAGTTGCGCAGGCTTTTCGCCAAATATTTCTCAACTCTTGCGACTACATTCCGATGACACCTTATAAAGGAGGTCCTTATGCAACGGGCGCAGGTTCTTTTTTGTGTCTTCTTTTTTTCTGTATTAACCTTCTGCAATCAGAAAAAAATCGATGCTGCGCTCTCAGGCAGTGGCATCTTTAATATGTTGGCATCACTCGAGGACTCTTTAATTTCTGATGTCGGAACCACGACTAGTACCAGTCTCAACACCAGCACGACCAGTTCAACCCTTGTCAATTCCGCAATGCCCGGCTCGACAACTACGGGTGCTACCGTTGCAGCAAGCACAACCACAAATTTAACAACGTCGGGTGCCACGATCGCACAGATGGCCGCAAACGTTTATGCGGTCGCAGGTAAAAGCCAAAATGAAGGCCTTAGTCCCAGCGATTTTACCAATGCCATGCTCAGTATCCATTCCCAAGCTCGGGGCTCGGATCTGCCTGGTGGACTCAAACAGGCTATGCTTCAACTCCTGCTCACAACCTTCAACAAATATCAGGCTGGCGACAACACGCTCCATTTTAATGGACTGGTACAGTTCCTTACGAATCAGGAAAACGCTATGCACCAGCAAGGTGTCAGCACAAGTTACGCTAGCGAAAATAGGCCGTCGATGCCGACAAACAATGTCACAAACGGTTGGAATGGTGAAGGTGGTCTTTGCCCGCCCGGTGAGCCATGCCTGGAATCACGGAGCAAGCCCTGGGGCCAAGCCGATATTTCGCAAAACTCCGGAGGCTACGCTAATCTCAGAGCGATGACCTGGACCGATATTCTTAGAAAATATGATACGAGCGGGTGATGGCAAATTAGACGAGGCTGAATTCAATGTCCTCATCAATGATATATTTTCCCACATGCAAAAAATCGCAGCAGACCGCCACCTGACGTTCACACTCAGTCTTCCGATCTGGGCCGATGTTATCAACAAGTATGATGTCGACAAAGATAACAAACTCAACGAGCCTGAGTTCGAAGCCTGGCAGGCTGACTGGCGAAAATTAGTGCGTCAACTGTGGGCAGGCATGGCAGCGAATGGTCTCGCAGACACCGCAAATAGCGAAGCTATCGAGACTCAGACCGATACGGAAGCTAATTAGAAGCCGAACTGATTTCACCGACTATACGCACGGCTTGCTCGATATTTTTTGCGGACACATCGAGGTGCGTTACCGCTCGAAAACGTACAGGACCCGAGCGCGAAAAACGCACACCTCTTCTGAGACATTCCTCGTAGAATTGATCCGCACCGACCGTTGCGGAAACCCAACTGAAGAAGACCATATTGGTTGACGGCTCCAAGGTCTCAACTTCGATACCCGGTAGATCGGCAAGACTGCTGGCCAGGCGTTTAGCATTTTGATGATCCTCTTCCAGGCGACTCACGTGATGATCCAAAGCATAGAGACAAGCCGCAGCTAAAATACCACTCTGGCGCATGGCGCCCCCAAAGACTTGTTTCAAACGACGCATTTTGGTCCAGAGCGTTTGATCAAAAACCAAGACCGCACCAACTGGACAACCTAAGCCTTTTGAAAAACACACCGTCACCGTATCAAATTCGCTGGCAAGGGCCTTGACCGAGAGGCCAGAGCTCACGCTGGCATTAAAAATGCGAGCGCCATCAAGATGCGTATGCAGATCCAGTTCGTTAGCAGCATTCAATACGGAGGAGAGCTGCGCCTGCGTCCAAGCCACTCCACCTCCCAAGTTGGTGGTATTTTCGACACTGACAATCTTCGTGATCGGATAGTGCGGTCCCTTAGCCAGACGATAGGCGGCACGGACGTCATCGCCGCTAAAATTGCGCCCTACGTGTACCAAGTCAAAAAGGAGGAATGCCTCACACGNNGCCCAGAATGCACCGCAGGTCCACCACCTTCCGCAAAAAAGAGGTGGCAATTTTCAGCCCCCATCACTTCATCACCCGGCTCACTCAATGCCCGCAAAGCGATTTGGTTTGCCATAGTGGCAGAGGGAAAAAACAGAGCCGCACTATGCCCCAGCATTTCGGCAAGTCGGTGTTCCAAATTCAGAGTGGTAGGATCCTCCCCTCTTTGCTCGTCCCCAATTTCAGCAGCACACATCGCTTTCTTCATAGCTTCCGTAACCGACGTCACCGTGTCACTAAACAAATCGATCCCGCGAAACATCNNATTATGGATTTCATCTCTACTTAATTAGCACTCTATTATAAGGATAGAAAATCGCTATTTGCGTAGGAGCGATTGTGGTTTGCAGACTTAACGCTTCCGTAGAAACTTAAGTCGAAGCTTTGGCTTGCCCGATATTTTTTTCATAACCGGATGTAGAAGGATGGTAGTAGGTCTTGCCTTTTAAAGGACTGGGGAGGTACTCGAGTTTGCGGGCTTCTTCGGGATGGTCGTGCGCGTAGACATAACCCTGACCGTAGCCAAAA
>PLEQ01000169.1 GCA_003136475.1 Deltaproteobacteria bacterium | reverse complement strand
GACGCAGACTGGGCTTAAGCTTCTTCAAATCTGCAAAACCCAAAATTGTATCTATGCTCTCTTCTTTAGCGGATTGAATGAAGCCACAGGTATTGATAATAATAGCATCTGCGGTATTAGCATCGGTTGAATGTACCCATCCATTTTGAAGAAGTGTTCCGATCATAACTTCGGAATCAACCAAGTTGCGGGCGCAGCCTAAGGATACGANNTGCATGAACTCCAGTACGAATTGGGATGGAAAGTCTAGAAAAATTCTGATAAGTGTTCTAACGGGTACTATTCAGGTTTGTCACTGGCCCTTTTAGCAAAAAGCAAACTTTTCGGCAAGGCTGCATCAATGGATGGAATTGTTTCCGTTAATGGTGAAATTTTCCCGGTCGATCAGGCAAAGATTTCAGTATTGGACAGAGGTTTTCTCTTTGGTGATGCTATCTTCGAAGTCCTCGTTGCCTTCAAAACAAAACTCATCGCCATCTCCGAGCATCTGACGAGATTACGGTTTTCTGCCGAAAAAGTTGGATTTGAACTGCCATGGAGCGATCAGGAGCTATCTGAAGAGATCTCGAAGCTTTGCCATCTTGCTAATTTTCCCAAGACCTATTTGAGAATCGGGATCACCCGGGGCGAGGGCCTGGGCTTTCGAACCGTCGAGAGTTCCTACACCAAAATTCTCTATGCCCTACCAGCGATAGCGATCCCCGAAAATATCTATACGAAAGGCGTGTCTCTTAAGACCTGCTCAAAAGGCACACTGCAACGTGGCCCTCTCATCAAAAACCCCTACTACCTGCCAAGTATCGTGGCTATACGAGAGCTTCATCACCAGGATTTCGACGACGTGCTGTGGGTGAATCATGAGCAAGAGATTACTGAAGCCTCAAGTTCCAATATTTTTCTGATCGGCCGCGAGGCTAACGCTATGTTCATAGAGACACCCGCAATTGACAGCGGATTACTGAGAGGGGTCACACGCGGGATCATTCTCAAACTCCTCGAGGACAATGACATAGCCGTTCGTGAATCTCCAATTTACGCCGATGAATTAGCGCGCTTTGACGAGGCGTTCGTCTGTTCCACTATGAGAGGCATCGTGCCGATTCGACGCATCGATGACAAAAACTTCGAAAGCGTCCGCAAAACGGCCGCGCTTAACCGGGTCAAGAGCCTCTTTCATGCTTGGGTAGAAAATCAAATAGGACAGCAATTTGATTGGAATACTGGCATTTAGACCAAGCTACTTGGTTTCATTATTTTTCTTTTTCCCAGGAAGCTTCGTCTCTTCTTTGGTTTTATCGACCATCTCTTGAACCTGTTGAGTTTCAGCGGCCGTGGCGTTCTTCTTCATTTCTTCTATAATGTTATGCCGAGGCAAGTACTCACTGTTGGTCAATATGACTTGCTTGCCAAGCCGATTCTGTAGGTTAAAAATAAGAGGAGCCTTTAAATTCGCCGTCATATTATTCGGATCGGAAGGAATGGTGATAATCACAGAAATCACAGCATCCTTTTCATCCTTTAGCTCAAGGTCGCTCACCTCAGCCTCAGTCACTTCCACAAAATAGTCCGATTTGAAAAGCAGCGGATTAATGATCACAAAGGCAATAGATCCATCATCCAAAGATTGTAGCCATTTGAACGGAGAATCTTTGTCATGATCCAGAAGAATGAATTTCTTTAACTCGGGAAACCCAATTAAACCGTGAGGAAGCTCGATAACGTCCGCCTGGTTGACCTCAATATCTCCGAAACGCGTAGTATGAACTTTTATCAAACGTCATCCTCCAAATTTATTGATCTCACGGATGAGTGCTTTCTAACTTCTTTTATTTTATACATAACATTTTATCCTATACGCGCCATGTATCGCAAACTTTTCCTGTTTTTTTGATATAACTCAACAATTACACATTATTTCTTATAATTCGTCTCTTTAAGCGAATAGGACTGTCAAACCCCTTAGGCTTTTCCAGTGTGATGCCAATTTCACTAATAGCATCTGAGCTCACTTCCGACGCCTTTTTATTTTCCTCAATGATTCTTCTGTAGACTTCTTCTCTGTGCACAGCAGTCGTCGGACTAGCATTTATTCTTAGTCTAACTTGCTTTCCTTTAATTTGCATAACGACTATTTTAACATCATCACCAACCGCGATTCCTTCGCCTACTTTTCTCGTCAAAACANNCTCCCCTCCTTGGGTAGAAATCCTAAAAAGAAAGCCTTACTACTGCAAATAGTTCAAAAGTGACGGCTGTAAAAGTCTATTTGAGGCTAGCAGCGTACTCTGCAAGACTTGCTCGGTTCGCTTGAAGTCGGAGCTCGCCTGTAAGACATCCAAATCTTCAATCTTCGAAAGCGCCTGTTTCTCTAGATCCATATTAGCATCCAGCTGTTTATAGATCTCATTAAGACTAGAAGAAGTGGCACCAATAGCCGTTCGCAAACTGATTGTCTTATCGATATGAAAATCAAGTTCTGACAAAGATTTGTGAATAATATCTTTGCTATTGGCCTCTAAGCCACGCTCTAAACCTAATAGAGTGTCGATAAGATTGCTGTGCTCCCGACCGCCTCTGTCTATCCCGCCACCAAAAAGAGTGCGCCCGGGGGTATTGATTCTCTGAAAACGACCTTCTCCCACCTGCACAAAAATTTCCCCATCATCGCCCAAATAGGTTCCATCATCATCCAGTGACGGAGCATCGGTTCGGAAACCAGAAAATACAAATCGCGACCCATACCGAGAATTTGCCATTTGAACAACACCGTTGATGATTTCGCGAATTTCCTTAGCGGTCACCGACCGACTCTCGGGCCCATACGTGTCATTTGCCATGGCAATCGAAAGCTCCCGCGCTCGTTGCAGGCGGTCGCTAATTACCGAAAGGGCTTCTTCACTTGTTGAAACAAAACCCTGACTGAAAGCAATATTGGTTTGAAAATTTTTTAAGTCTGAAAGACGATCTTTTTGCTTCAAAATCTTTGTCGAACCAATGGGATCATCATGCAAAGCACCAATCCGGCGTTGCGAAGAGAGCTGATCCATAACGCGAACACTGCTATCCTTAGCTTTTTCGATCCGGCTGTTGGCTACATCATAGCGCTGTCGATCAGAAACTCTCATGGTTCACTTCTCTACCTCTTTAAAGACAAAACTGTTTCCATCATGTCATCTATCGTCTTTATCATTTTTGAAGATGCCGTAAAAGCGGAGTGCCATTTCATCATATTGGTTGCCTCTTCATCGAGAGACACGCCAGACACATTCTCACTTTTGGATTTTAAGTCCGAAAAAAGCACCTTATCAGCATCCCGCGTATGCGCTGACCTAGCCGTTTCAGCCCCTAAAATGCCAATACCATTAGCGTAGAACTCAGTAAAAGTTGCGGTACCGTTTGACAGCACCCTTTGATTTTTAAGTTGAAGCAAGCGGTTGACCACAACATTATCCCCAATAGCCTGCGGGGTACTTGCTGCAGAAATAGCATTCGTGGAACCAGCAACCACTGCATCCAGTTTTATATTTTGCCCCGCATGCGCCGCGCTTTCCAAATGTTCAAAGAAATTTCGCGAATTGCTTAAACTGTATTCACCTAACCCAAAGCCCTGCTTATGAACTTCGTTTACCTTCGAAGCAAAAGTAAATGCCAGGGTATCATTTTGCTCAAGCATATCTTTTACAACATTATCTCGAACATCAATTAAAGCTCCAAGCGAACCATCTTTCAAATACCCGGTCAGGTTTCGAGAGACTTCGCCTTCCGAGTCGAGCAATAGAACATCATACATTCCGTCATTGTTCTTTCGAATGCCAAACTTTGAAGAATAACCGCGATCGACAAGCAAAGACCCGTCGGCACTTCTGAGTGTTGTCATGCCAAATTGATCTTCGTAATAGTTGATCCCCAAAGATTCACTGAGCTTATGCACGAGCAAATCCCGCTGGTCTCGCAAATCATTACCGGTTCGCGCTTCTCCATACTCAGATTCTCGAATCTTCAAATTGAGTTGAGCAATGCTGGTTAAGGTGCCATTAAGAGTGTCGATAGAATCTTTAATTCTTTCATTGATATTATCACGGAATATTTTTAAATTACGATCGCTTTGATTAAAAGCAAATGCCAAACTCTTCCCTCTTTCCTGCAATGACGTGCGAATCGTCATTTCTTCAGGATTGGTTGAAAGTGTTTGTAGGGAATCGAAAAAATTATCCATTTCACCAGTAATGTCCGCATTCATTTCGGGGCCATAGAAGCTTTCAAGCTCTGTTAAAGCATTATAACGGCCCTCACTTCGACCAAGGGCCGAATGTGTCGAATTCACTTGCCTATCAAGGAACCTATCGCGAGATCGCACAATCCCCGCAATATAAGCCCCGTCCCCGATCAGGACCCCTTGTTTCAAAAAAGGTTCCCGTTGCTTTAAACGCACATCTTGCCGTGAATAACCTTCGGTCTGTGCGTTAGAAATATTATGCGAGGTTGTGTCAATCCCTTGCTGTGCATTGTAGAGGGATTGACTGCTTATATTAAGTGAGTGATTAAGACCTGTCATCTATGCTTCAGTGCTCAATTGCATGGGTATTTCCGGTGTCTTACGTTTGCCCTTGGCTCCATAAAGCGATGTTCTTTCGCCAACAATATCCGACCAAAATTTTAAACTTTCCTGATAATATTTCAGGAAACGACTCACGATTTGCTTATTCATTTCAATTTGCACTTGCACTTTTGGAACTAAATCCAAAAGCCTATCAACATTCTGACCAAACTCTTCAATCGAATGTCTAAGTTCAACGTTTGTTTCAGGAGACTCTTGTTCGTATGAACGAAAACGCTTCAAACATCCAGATAAGTGTTTTTCCTCAAGTCCATCGATGTTCAAAAGACCAGCGTATAAGACTTTTAAAGCACGCTCGATTTGCAAACTAAGCACTTTTTTTTCTTCACCTGCAAGTTCCATAGCCTTAAGACTTCGCTCAGCAATGGCTTGATGCTCCTTGCCTATAACTTTTGGCACTTGCAAATAGAGAGAGATAAGCTCCCCAAGTTGGGCACTCATGTCTCGAATCACAGTCAACGGTAACGG
>PLEQ01000058.1 GCA_003136475.1 Deltaproteobacteria bacterium | reverse complement strand
GCATTAATATATTATATACCCCTAATCAATGAAAATCCTAGAAAGTTTGATTAAAATATGAAATAAAGGTTTTTATGAAGATTGAGCTATCAAAAGAACACAAAGCAGAACTTGAAAAACGCCACCGAGTGGAACGAGATGGGCGCATAAGAGATCGCATTAAAGCCGTTCTCCTAAGCGCAGAAGGTTGGACGGGAGAAGAAATCGCTCAAGCCTTAAGGATTCATCAAGAAACCGTATACGAACATCTTAAGGATTACCGCACGCAGGAGAAGCTGGTGCCGACCAACGGAGGTTCTCAGAGTTCTTTAACTCCAGCACAAAGTGAAGAGCTTATATGCAATCTTGAAGCTAATCTTTACGCGACAGTTCAGGATATTTGCGGATACGTTCAAGAAACATATGCTGTTACGTACTCTATTCCTGGCATGACAAAGTGGCTTCATCGGCACAAATTCTCCTATAAGAAACCCCACCCTGTACCTTCGAAAGCAGACCCTGTTAAACAGGCTGAGTTCATAGAACAATACAACCTGCTTATGAAAACAACGCCTGAAGATGAACCGATAGAATTTGGGGATGGCGTTCATCCAACAATGGCCACGAAGATAGGTCGTGGCTGGATTCGTAGAGGTCAGGAAAAACTGATCAAGACAATTGCTTCTCGGTCACGCGTCAACTATTTTGGTTCGATAAATTTAGAAACGATGTCGATGACCATTGGTTCGCATGAGGCAATCAACAGTGAATCTATGGAAGCTCATTTTAAGACGCTGCGGGACAAATATCCAAAATCTCCCTGGATACATTTGGTATTGGATCAAGGACCATATAATAAAAGCGAAAGAACAGCGCAATCCGCAAAGAAATATCGCATTAAGCTGCATTTTTTACCAACATACAGCCCCAACTTAAATCCTATCGAGAGAGTTTGGAAGGTTATGAATGAGTATGTGCGTAATAACGTGGTATTCGCCTCAAAAACAGAGTTCAAAGAAACCTTGGACGCCTTTTTTAATTCAACTTGGGATAAAATTGCCAATTCTTTGAAGAGTAGAATCAACGATAATTTTCAAATCCTCAAACCAGTGCCTTCAGGTTGAAGGGGTATAACATCAGAACTCTAAAAGTAGATGGATTTTTTAGGAATTTGATGAAAGAAAAAGTTAAAAGAAGAGCATAGAAGCCACTTTTGTGGTATTTTGAAGGTATCTAACGCCATCAAAAAACAAAAAAAGCGAGCCTCTATGATGACCAAACTATCACGCCACTGGAATACGATTCAAGCTACTCTTTTTCCGATCCTTGAAGAAAGACTATCACCCATGACAAAGGTGCAAGAGCGGTTTGTTATGGTGCTTGATTTTGTGAGAGTTGAAGAGTTTTTGCCTTATTATCATGGGTTAGTCGGCGCTCCAGAATGTGACCGAGCCGCCATTGCTCGAGCCTTTGTCGCCAAGAAGATTTACAAGATTGAAACGAATAAAGGTTTAATTGATCGCCTCCACTGTGACCGTGTTTTACGTCAGCTTTGCGGATGGGAACGCAAGGGTAATATCCCGTCTGAATCAACATTCTCAAGGGCTTTTGCTGAGTTTTCAAGAATGGGGTTGCCAAGCCGTATCCATGAAGCCTTTATAAAAGAATACCATTCCCATCGAATCATTGGCCATATTTCCCGGGATGCGACAGCGATTGTAGCGCGAGAAAAAGCACAGAAAAAACAAAAGGAAATCAAGCCGAAGAAAGAGAAGAAGAAACGAGGGCGCCCAAAAAAAAGTGAAGAGCCAAAGCAGATTGAGATGACACGTCTTGACCGTCAACTCACGATGAGCATAAAAGAAATGCTTGCGGATTTGCCAACCCAGTGTGATATCGGAACAAAAATGGATAGCAAGGGGTATAAAATGAGTTGGAAAGGATACAAGCTGCACATTGATACAGCTGATGGAGACATTCCGATAAGCGCTGTTTTAACGTCAGCCTCAACTCATGATAGCCAGGTCGCGATTCCCTTGGCGACGATCACAAACAAGCGCGTGACGAATTGTTATGATTTGATGGATGCGGCTTACGATGCGCAAGGGATTCGGGATTACTCAGCTTCCCTTAACCATGTTGGTTTAGTTGACTTTAATCATCGCAGCCCGAAGGACACACGAGAGTTTTTACCTCACGAAGCCGAGCGTTACAAAGAAAGAAGCGCGGCGGAACGGGTGAATAGCCAACTGAAAGACAATTACGGCGCAAGGCTGATTCGGGTTCGAGGGGCCAAGAAGGTCTTTGCGGAATTGATGTTTGGCTTGTTGGCGATAGCGGTGGAGCAAACGCTTCGATTATTAACCTGAGTTTAAGGTTAAAGTCGCTTTTGTTTCCTGAAAACCCCTCAAAAACAGTGAGTGGGCAGGAGAGAACTGTTTAAAATAGAGGATTGATCAGGAAAAATTGAGAAAATCAAGACAGAATTCTTTCCCGACAGAGGGGAAAACGAAAAAAAGACCCGCTTGGAGTCAAAAATCGGTTTTAGACCTTAAATCTCCATAATTCTGAAATTTGCTCAATTGAATGGATCTGTTACGTAAGTTGCAGTTTTAGAAAAAATGAATATTAATTAGGAAGACTCAATAATCAAAAAGGGCCCCCATGTCGATAAGATATACCCCTAATC
>PLEQ01000031.1 GCA_003136475.1 Deltaproteobacteria bacterium | reverse complement strand
ATGGATTTTTTTTATCCATGCGCCTTCGGCAAAGCGCTTTGGTGCAAGCACCGCAGACGATTCTGCTCCCATTATGGGATCGAACTTCACAAAATTGAGGTTCAAAATCTTCGGAAAGGTTAGGAAAAAGACTCAAGAAATTTTTCGACGACGCAATATGTGTTGTGACCAATACGGTATCCACTCACCATTCTTGTCCTAAATATCCCGTTGTCATGAAATTCAAGATGAGCTATCCTTAGCGTGACTCAAAGATGGTTTCGACACCTCTGAGCCACTAACCACAACTAACGTATAGGAGCTAGTCATGGCTGATCATGATATACAAGACTATCAACATCTCTTAAACCAATTAAATGAAGACATAAGCTTTTTGGACGGCATTATGGCTCAAACCCAGATTGCTTCTTCTAAGGTCAATAGCCTTATAAGTCAGGTTCGATACGTCTCTTCCAAAGTCGATCGAACATGGTCATCGCTTCATGCCGCTCATGAAAATTGGAAAAGAGACGTTGATAAGTCTTGAAAAAAGGAAGCCCTCTCTTCGTGAGAGGGCTCTTTTTGAGGAAAGAATCATGGAGGTTTCTTACTCTAACTGAATATTCAGCCTCCTACAATCATGCTCTATTACAAGCCACACATGTCACCTCTTGACTCTTTTTTACAAACTTCTTCGTGGTTGAATCCCAAAAATAGATTTCCTCAATAAGAGGTTCGCTACATTCTTCACAGTATTTTGTCTTAAAAAATATCCCTTCAAAAGGATCAGTATTCATTGAATTATTTGATTTTTGCTTGTTTTGAGCCATTTTTTATCCATTTCATGATTTTTGTATAGCCTCTTCATCTGCTTTACTCATAATTCGTTCCCATGAATAGAAGAGTTCCATCTCATTCGCCTCAATCAGCTCATAGTCTTCATCTGTTAACCCGCACTCTCTCTTTGGACCTCCGTTTCCTCCTAACAGGATATGTTCCATTGAGTCATCGTCCCAAATAAAAACCTCATCATGTAAAGGCCCCCCACAAACACTACAAATTTCCTCATCTTTAAATTCAGTTTCAATATTATTCATATCATACTGTATCATTATTTCCTCTTATCGTCGTAAATTAAGTAAAAAAGAAGCTTTCCCAAAATTACCTCTTGAGATTATAAGTATCTTTTTTAATTTTTCTATCGTCATCTGCTTTTTCAAATATCATGGAGGTCCCCTCAAATGAATCAAGAAAAGAAAAAATGAGTAGATCTAAAAAGGGAAAAAGAGTATCTCAGAGAAAAATATATTGAGAGAGTGAAGTTTAAATACTCTCAAAAATGGTTCAAAAAAACGATTAAAAGTAAATGAAAGAGAAGAATATATGAACACTTTAACATCAAAAGATCGTGAAGATATTAAAATTTTCATCAAAATTGCCAAAGAAAGATACCAAGATAAAGAAATTCAAGATGAAATAATTAATAAATTGCCTACTATTTTTTTAGAGTATGTATATGATTTATTAAGTATAGCCGAAACGCATATAGAACAAGAAAATACTATAACAACAGCTGCTGGAGCATGGAATCTTTCTTTCATAAGTGAAGACAAATCAGAAAAGGAAATAAATCGTTTTATTAAAAAAATGAACCTTAAAAAGGATCCGGATATGTTGAATGCCTTTAATGTTATATTTAGATCATTAATAATTAAAAAGAAAACTGAATATTCATTTGTAAGAAGATTTATTGATAAAGTTATATTTAATAAGGAAAAAGAAGGATTTTCTCTACAACTTATTTCAAGTCCAGTGCCTTAGCAAAACACATGTGCTGCGAAAATCTTTATTGATGAAAGTCGTATGGGGTTTGCTTCTTTTGAGCCATTTTTATTCCCTTCATGATTTTTATAGAGCTTCTTTATCTGCTTGTCGCACACTGCCCCTATATAAGAAAAACAATTTCTATCGAACTCAATTGCCGTTTTTCCCTGCTGCTAGCAGTGATTTTTACGGTTTTTTCACGTTTTTTTGCTCCGTGGATTTTTTTAAGTAAGAAGAAAAGATGTTTGGAAAGAAGATTGGGGGTTGATTAAACCTGCGGGCCTTTGTATCTTTTCGGTGCTTAAATCTAGAGATAACAAAGGCCCTAGTTTGCAATGAAGAATAAGAAAAACCACCAAGACAGTCAAGACAAAAAGTTTCCAAAATATGGTGAAGCTCTTCAAGACTATAAAAAGTCAGGAAAATTAAGAGATTGGGACAGGCTCGAGACGCTAACGAATGCACTTGCTATAGCCTGCCTTGAAACCCCAGGTCTTGAGAAGCAGGGCGAAAGAATGTTGCTTTGCGGCAGATTTCTTGATTTTGAGGCCTGCATCATCCTAAGACACGGAAAAAAACTCACACGGGCAAACTTCTGTAAATACCGCCTGTGTCCTATCTGCCAACCTAGAAAAGCCAATAAAGTCAGAGACGAAGTCTTTGATCTTGCTAAAGCTCATTTGGAAAAATATCAACATGACGTCCCCCTTCTTCTGACCTTAACAGCTCCCAATGTAAAGGGAGAAGACATCGGAAGAGAAATTGATGATCTCATGAAAGCCTTTGAAAGACTCATAAAACGTAAGGCTGTCAAAAGAATGAACCGATCTTGGTTTAAATCTCTAGAAATTACAAAAAACCAAGATCGTAATGATTTCCATCCCCATTTTCATATATTATTGATGGTCCCCCCTGAGTATTTCTATAAAGACAGCCCCCTCTACATCACCCACGATGAATGGCTTAAGCTCTGGCAAGAAGCTAAAAGGGATTCCACCATCACTCAGGTTGATATTCGGGCTATTAAAGGTAAAAACAAAGAAGGAAAGTTAGAGGCCCTTATTGCTGAAGTCGCTAAATACACAACCAAGCCCTCCTCTTATATTTATAAAGACAAAGACGGAAAAGAAGTCATCGACAGAGAAGCCCTTAAATCTCTTCATGACGGCCTTAAGGGTCGGAGAACCATTGGATATGGTGGATATTTTAAGGAAGTTCGGAAAGAAAGAAAGCTGGAAGCTCTTGAAAAAGCAGCTATAGACGATACAGAGAATCTTAATGAAGATGGTACGCCCAAAGAAAAACAACCCTCTCGCTGTAGGGAATGTAATCGAGAAATGATAGCGGAAACATATATTTACAATGATAAACTCAAAAGATATTGCAAAGTGAGTCAACATGATCATGGCCCTTCCCCGTGATTTTATAGGGACAAACACCCTCATTTCCGAAATCACATGACAGAGCCCAAAAAAAAGGTCAAAAAAATGACCTAACGGGATCCTCTGTTCTTTTGTTTTTCTGCCTCTTTTTTACAAAAAACATAATAAATCTGCCAAAAATTAAACTCTCTTCTCTCCTTTACTCCTCTTTTTCGATATATTTCTGTTATCAGGAGATAAAATTCTCCTTTCTTGCAAACAGTGACGCGTTAAAAAACACCTCTTATCTGAGTCCCCCTCCTAAAATCTTCCTAAAAATTTCCCTAAAAACCCAAAACACCTCTTTTAAGGTCTAAAATGCCTCTCAAAACCCCTTAAAGGCCATTTTCCTCATTCTTCAAAAATCCCAAGGTTTGAGCCATTTTTTCTAGAAATAAATTCTTGTTGTTACTATATTATCAAGATAAATAGTACCCCACCCCCCGTGACCCCCCATCAAACTTTTTTTTGTCTCCCCACCCAACACTCCCCAAATTTCCATTTCAATACGTCCTCTCCGATCAAAGATTTAAGGGGGGCTCATTGCCGCCCCCCTAACCCCCGCTAGAATATTTCCAACAAGAATGGTGAGTGGAATTTGTGGCAAGACTCGGATATCATGAAAGCACAGTACAGGCGGGAACGCCGATGACTGTACAAGAACGGTGCCCTCAAGTTTATGGAATCCTTTCAGGTCTTGAGGGTCACTTCAATCAAACTCTGTTACAAATCCCATCCCAATCATTAACTCAATCTCGTGAGCAAAGCGAACGCATCAGTCCCATGGAAATTGCCAAATTTTCTAAGGGCGCACTTAACGGTGATTTGCAATCACCTTGCGCGGCCCTGCAGGCGGCCTCGTCATTTTTCATCTGGCTCCAAGCATTTCTTTGGGAAAACCCTCCGTCCTTTTGAACACCTCTCTTTCGGATTTTATGGTCTAGGGTGCCTGCACCAAAGTGCCGTTGCTAAGAGCAACACATAAGCGCGCATGGTCAGCTTTTGAGAAGCCTCCCATGACAACTTTCTGAGTCTGATCTCCTTTTGTCTGAGAAACCTATAATAACGCCTGTGGCCGTAAAGCAACGGCGATTCGGAGAATCGCGCATAAGTGCGCATCCTTTTGGATGACGGTTTAGGCCCTCGTAGATGAGGACCTGGTTTTTTATGATTTTCTCCTCATAGGCACATCCTTATTNNTTATTGGTTTGGGCTGTTAGAATCTTTTCCGCATCTGTAGTGCATGAATTTCAGTCCTAAAAAGATATCCGGATTTGAAAATGATGTGTCAGCTTCAAATCCTGTGATGGCATCATCAGAAGGATGCGCACTTATGCGGACGTTCTCGTCCGCGTGTGCTTTACGGCCACGGGCGTCGTTCATGAATTCAATAAGGCAGAAGGCATGACCCCAATCTTGAGTCGCGTTCAGTTAGCTCACAGCCTCACTTTTAAAGGTGCCGCCAGCAGGGCCGCGCTTCACGATTTGCAATCGTGTTTAAGTGCGCCCTTAGGGATTTACGCCAACATGCCAATAAAGCTGTCATGGATTTTTTTT
>PLEQ01000209.1:1926-22036 GCA_003136475.1 Deltaproteobacteria bacterium | reverse complement strand
CTGCGGCCGTGGTAGCCGATCGGCACCCACTTGTAGTTCGGCAGCAGCGGGTGGTCCGGGCGGAACTGCTTGCCCACGGTGGTTGCGTGGTGGATGCTGGTGTAGAAGTCCGTGTAGTCACCGATGTCGACAGGCCTTAATAGGGTAACGTCACGTTGGGGTAGAAGACATTTTTGCAAAAGATTTTTATTGTCGCGGAGACTGGGGGTGTCATGGCGCAAAAGCTCGCTGAGTTTTTGACGGGTGCTTTGCCAAAAACGGCGGCCTTGGCGGATAAAGTTGTTGAGACTGGGGCTATTAAAAACGTGCACCTTCGGATCCAAGTAGCCTTCTTCCTCAAGAAGACTGAGATCCAAAACAAAATCCCCGATAGCGCACGCACAATGACTACTGCCTTCATTCTTGCGAAAAACACCGTAGGGAAGATTTTGTATGGGAAAGGGACTGTCAGGGGCAACCGCAACAAAGGACGTCAGCTTAGGATTATTGGGATCCATTATCTCTCCATCTAAGGTGTCGAAATCATGGATTGGATTCTGTTGATTTCTTATTTAGGAGCAAGACCAAAATGCTGGCTCGATTTTTCAAAAGCCCGCTAGTATCGCCATTCGTCTCCACCGCACTCAAATGCTCTGCAAAGGAGTTTAGGTGGAGCATTCGGTCGACTTAGTGGTAAAGATGTCTGGTTCTTTTTCGGCTACCAATTCGGTCAACGACCCGCCTCAAAAGAAGGTTTGATTCATGAAAACAACCGACAGTGCGGACGCCTTTGATGCGCAAGCTATTGTTAATGTAGAAAAAGCTTTGACCGCCTTTAAGAACGGGCAGATGGTCATCATGACGGATGATAAAGATCGGGAGAACGAAGGAGACCTGGTATTTCCTGCCGAAGATGTCTCTGCCGAAAAAATCAATTTTATGGCTAAGGAAGCTCGAGGTTTGATCTGCCTTTCGCTGGCGGCTTCGTTCGTCGATCGCTTACAATTGCCACTGATGGCTGATCGCGGCCAAGCTTTGTCCACCAATTTGGGTACCGCCTTCACCGTCAGTATTGAAGCCCGCCAGGGAGTGACGACCGGCATTTCCGCTGCCGACCGTGCTCATACGATTCGTGTCGCTATTGCGAATGAAACGAAACCCGAAGATCTCGTGGTGCCTGGCCATATTTTTCCCCTGCGTGCGCAACCTGGAGGCGTCTTGAAGCGGACGGGACACACCGAGGGGTCCGTCGATTTGGCTCGCTTGGCCGGGAAAAAACATGCAGCTGTGATCTGTGAAATTATGAAAGATGATGGGTCGATGGCTCGCCTCCCAGACTTAGAAGCCTTTGCCAAATATCATCAGATCCCCATGCTTGCTATCGCGGATCTTATCCAATATAGACTTGCTCGCGAGACCTTGGTGACCGAGATCAAACGCGTGACGCTATCCGCAGAAGAGGGTATCGAGGGCGTTTGGTTTCGCAGCGATATCGATCACTCTATCCACTTTGCCCTCATCAAAGGCCTCGAGTTCGGAGATCACTGTGTGGACGTCCGTGTTCACAAACAAAATCCGCTCGCAGATATTCTCAGTCCCCAGCCTTTTCTTCAGGCCAATCCTGACTTCTCCCGATGGAAAGTCGAATATGGCCTCCAACTCATTCGCACCCAACGTAAAGCCATTTTCCTTTATTTGGGAAATTCAGAAAATGATGCGATGCTGCACGCCTTGAGCGCGCAGCATTCCGATCCACGCATCTATGGAATAGGTGCCCAAATCCTTAAGCAACTTGGCGTCCATCGCATGCGCCTCCACTTGACTTCAGAAAGAAACCTCGCAGCCCTGCGAGGCTTCGGTCTTGAAATCGTCGATACTAAACTCATGTCACCGGAAGGAACCTTATTATGAACACCGAACGTTTTTTAATGATCACAAGTCAATTCAACGAAGACATCACAGCCAATTTGACCAAAGGTGCCAAGGCAGCGCTTATGGCCGGTGGGATCCGGGAAGATGCGATCACCGTAGTGTCCGTGCCCGGCGCCTTCGAACTCCCTAGCGCTGCTGCAAAAGCTGCTGCGATGGGGCGTTGGCAAGCCATCATTTGTCTCGGCTGTCTCATTCAAGGTGAGTCCGACCATTATCATTACATTGCCAATGCTGTCGCCAAAGGGCTCACCTCGGAAAGAATCCAATACAAGCTGCCGGTAATTTTCGGAGTGTTGACGACTCATAACAAAGAACAAGCTCTAGCCAGATCCGCTTTGGAGGATAATACAAGCAGCAAAAAGCGCGATGGCAAGGTCGTTGTGACCAATAAAGGCCAACAAGCTGCAGTGGCCGCACTGACGATGCTTAAAACTTTTAGGGAGCTCGAAGGTCTTGCAATCTAAGCAGTCACAGGCTCGCGATTTTGGTCTAAAATTTTTATACCAATGCGAAATTGACAAGGTATTTTTCTTTTCTGAAATAAAATTAAAAAATTTCGCAAATCATCTTAAAGTTGGGAAGGATATTGAACCCTTTCTAATGAAGTTGACCAAGGGGGTTCTGGATCACATTGAAGACCTCGACCGGGAAATTACGGATGCGTCGACCAATTGGTCGCTAGAAAGAATAGCCATCATCGATAAAATTGTCTTAAGATTAGCTATATTCGAACTTCAAAATACGGACACACCTACGAAGGTAGTGTTAAATGAAGCAATCGAGCTTGCAAAAAACTACAGCACGGAGAATTCAAGCAAATTTATTAATGGGTTACTTGACTCTCTTGCTAGAAAATTCCGTGATCCGCAACCTTGAGGGGTTATCATGCCCGAAGATCAAGCTTCTCAGCCTGGGCTGCTTCCTGAGATCGCCAAAGATACGTCACACCTGACCGAGATTTACTTGATCAGCTCTGAAAAGGAAGCTCGTGCTTGTCCGTTTTGGGTGGGCGTTTACCGCACCGGTACCCTGACGCCCCCGCAATTGATGGAACTCCGTAAGACTGAAGATATTTTTTCTGCCGCTGCGAGCGAGGGTGTCGTATGCGCAGACCCGCTAATCTTGGCAGAAACCAAGGAAGACGGGCAAGCTGCAATCTTCTTCTTGGCCCCCATAGAAAATGAGAAGCTCGCAGATAGTCATCTATGGATCGACAAGCTCTGTGAGGCGATCTGTAGTTGGTCCCCAACCACACCTGGGTTCTACTTTGCACCCGAACTCTTAGGTGCGGATATCGCCTCGAAACTTCTCATTAGAATGTTAAAGACCTTGATTCTTAAAAATCGATTTCCTACTTTCTACTTGTTTATAGGCTCTCACGGCCTGCACTCCGTTTTGAATGCTGCCCTAAAGCTGCGTACAAAAATGTGCGAGGAAGCCGAGCGGGATGTCGTTGTTTTCCACTGAGTAGAGAGTTTCTCATGTTCATTGAATTTGAAAAGTGGCATGGCTGTAAGAATGATTTTATCATCTGCTGGGTCAATCAGAGTCAATATGCCAATCTCGTGCCCTCATTACAACGCAAGGCCAAAGTCTTTTGCGACCGCAATACAGGGATTGGTGGGGACGGGCTGATCATTTTGATTCATCAAAATCACGAAACGACTAAACAGCTGATCATTATCAACTCTGATGGCAGCCTTGCTAAGACCTGTGGCAACGGTATTCGCTGTGCTGCCTTATCGGTATATCAACACGCTTTGGAACAAAACAAAAATAGTTTGGAATCGGTTGAGCTTCGCATGGCTGAACAAGAGTATTCTTGCCAATTTGTTCCGCAAAAAGGGGCTCTGCTCCCGCTCGTGCAAGTCGATATGGGGACTCCCCACTTAAACGAAAAAAATTCTTGGCATCGCGATGCTTTGGCATTTGTGCGCAAAACTCTTAACGAGCACCAGTGTCCGCATTTTCTCAAAGAGTTCTACACCTGCTCACTCGCCAATAATCATCTGGTCTTCATTCTAGAAGAAGAAGAATCCCTCGCTAAAATGCGTGAGATAAGCCAGTCGCTCCAAAAATCCCCAGACTGGGACGGCATCAATGTCAATTTCGCAAGTCCTTTGGCACTTGCTCGGAATCAAATACCTCTTGGTATGCGCAATCAAGAACTTGCCGATCCCTACAAAGTTTTTATTTGGGAACGTGGCGCTGGGGAAACACCAGCCTGTGGTAGTGGGGCCTGTGCGGTATCCGCAGCACTGCTCAGCACCGGATTGATCGCACGATCTTCTTGGGTCCCCACACTTTTCCCGGGCGGCTGCTTGTTTGCCAAACAGGATGTAGAGGAAGAGGCTATCGTTCTCTGTGGACCTGGCGAGTTTATCTTCTCCGGCAAAATCGAAATTTAGAGACTGAGTCTAGGAAAGCCATTCGGGATAAAGGGGAAAATCCGCAACTATGGCGAGAACCTTAGCTCGAATTTTGGTGAGTTGGGATTCATTTTTTAAGTTCTTAAATACGTCGCTTAGAATCTCTGCAATCCGGTGCATCTCCTCTGTCCCCATGCCGCGCGTGGTGATGGCCGGAGTCCCTACTCTGATGCCGCTTGTCACAAATGGGCTACGTTTTTCTTGCGGAACTGTATTTTTATTGACCGTTATAGCGACTTTATCGAGAGCTTCTTCGAATTCCTTGCCACTGATTTCAGTGTCGGAAAGATCAATGAGCATAAGGTGGGTATCGGTCCCTCCTGAAACCAGGCGGAATTCGCGATCCACTAGGGACTTTGCAAGGGTTTTGGCGTTCTCAACCACTTTCTTTTGGTAGTTAACAAAGGAACTTTCCATAGCCTTTTTGAAGCACACAGCCTTGGCAGCGATGACATGTTCGAGTGGCCCGCCTTGGGTGCCTGGGAACACGCCTTTATTGACTTTAGCTGTGAGGTGTTCATCATTCCAGAGAATGATACCGCCGCGTGGGCCCCGTAAAGTTTTGTGGGTGGTGCTGGTGGTGACATGGGCATGGGGTATGGGACTGGGGTGCACGCCCGCAGCGACGAGGCCGGCGATATGGGCCATATCGACAAGAAGGATGGCGTTGACTTCATCAGCGATTTTACGAAACTCGGCAAAGTCGAGGAAGCGTGGGTAGGCACTCGCTCCTGCAATAATCATTTTAGGACGTACAGCTTGAGCAGCAGCACGGACCTGATCGTAGTCGAGAGTTTCGGTGGTCGCATCGAGTTGGTAGAACGCGGAACGGTAAAGGATACCAGAGAAATTGACTGCCGAGCCGTGCGTTAAATGACCACCATGGGAAAGATCCAAGCCAAGCACTTGGTCGCCCGGTTGCAAAAGTGCCAGGTAGGCCGATGCATTAGCTTGGGCTCCGGAATGGGGTTGGACGTTAGCATATTTGGCACCAAACAGCGTACACACACGCTGGACAGCGAGGGCTTCGACTTTGTCAATTTCCTGACATCCGCCATAGTAGCGTTTGCCGGGGAGTCCTTCGGCGTATTTATTCGTTAGCGGGCTACCCATGGCAGAGATGACATCGATCGGGGCAAAATTTTCGGAGGCGATGAGTTCCAGACCCTCGTTTTGACGTTTGAGTTCTTGTTCGATAAAGCTGTAGACTTCAGGATCTGATTCTTTAAGTAAGTGCCAAGGTTTCACAAATTCCTCTTTTTGATAGGCTTTCCCTCAAATCCCGCTAATAAGGAAAAGCAAGATTGCCACTGAGCATTGCAGATTTTCCGCAGAGCTAACTAGCGGTTTCGGATTGGATTTAAGAGGTTTTTTTCGATTTTGTCTATTTTTTCAATACGAACGGTATGTTGCTCGCCGGCGAAAGCAGTTTTAAGCCAAAGGTGGGTCAGTTCTACAGACCGAAACGAATTGAGAGTCCGTCCGCCCAAACAGAGAACATTCGCGTTGTTATGTTGACGGCTCATGCGGCACGAGTATTCATCCCAAATGCAGGCGGCTCGAACGCGTGGGTATTTATTGGCCACGATCGCCATTCCGAGGCCGGTGCCACAAATCGCAATCCCTGCTTCGACTTCTTGAGTCGAAACTGCTGCAGCGAGAAGGGACGCATAGTCCGGGTAGTCTACCCGCGACTCAGACTTTTCGGCCACCCCGTAATCGACAATAGTAAAACCCATCGCTTGTAGCGATTTTCCGATCAAAGCCTTGAACTCCAGGCCGACGTGATCAGCGGCGAGGCCTAATTTTTTGAAACAATACGCTGTTTCGGTCACGGGTGTTTAGCTTTCTCCCATTTTTCTAACGAAGCCGACGGCGTCAGAAACCGTACGGATGTTCTCGGCTTCCTCGTCGGGGATATCGATGCCAAAGGCTTCTTCCATTGCCATAACCAATTCGACGATATCTAAAGAATCGGCTCCCAGGTCTTCTATGAATTTCGCCTTAGGCACCACGGCGCTTTCTTCAACGCCGAGCTGATTGACGATGATTGATTTTATTTTGTCTTCAACGCTGTCTGCCATGATATAACCTCAAAAATGCAGTCCGCACTATTTTTTGGACTTGGAAATTAAGTTAGCAAATCAAATACCACAAATATTTGCAAGGATTANNCGTTCATCTACGAACTACAGACGACGAACGCGGTCGACTGCTTCTCCATCTCTTATCTCGACTCGAAACCGCGAATGTCCGCTACCTTGTGCTGCTAGGGGATATTTTTGATTTTTGCGTCGGCTACTCGCCTTATTTTCAAGAAAAATTCGCGCCCATCGGGCACGCTCTGACACGTATCGCTCAGCTCGGAGTCAAAGTCTATTTCGTGGAAGGCAACCATGAATTTCTTATGCGTTCTCTTCCCTGGCCAAGCATTGAATTTGTAACCGAGCTTGATTTGAAACTCAAGCTCTCTAACGGCAATTCTTTAGTGCTGGCTCATGGCGATCTCCTTAGAGCACCTTGGCATTATCGCCTTTACACGCAGTTCATTCGCTCGCGCCTCGTTAGGCTCATTGCCCTACGAATGCCTCAAGCAATTTTGGACCGTTGCGCTCTTAGTATTTCGGCAAGATCAAGAAAGCGAGGCTACTCGCGACAGATCGCGCACAAAGCTATAGTGGCAAGCATCACCCAATGGGCGAAAACAAGGGGCGCCGATTTTGGAGTCGTGGGACATTTTCATGTTCCTTATGATGTTAAAGACGGGACTGGGAAACCACGCATTTTCTGCCTCGACAGTTGGGACAAGCCTAATTGCCTCACTTATGATGCGGGCCGCTTCTATCGGATCTATCTTAAAGAAACGCGCCTAAATCTTGTTGAGCTTCCGTCATAGAGCTTTTGGTAGTTCCTCATCCCGTAGCGCACAGAGCCGCCAAGTTTGCGAAGAGGGATCGTAGGGGAACCAATGACATTGCGCCCCTCTTTCTTCAAAGAAGGTTCTCGTCGCAAGTTTTCGAGCGCGGCTGATGAGTTTTACAATGTTATGATTGCGGCAAGTCTGTTGGCGAAAAGATGCTTCGCGTTGGTTATTTGCATAAATTTGCTCGATGAGCGAACTGCGGGTGATACGTTGGTTCTTTCCCTTAAGAAAGACTTCGAATACCTGTCGGATTTTCTTCCGTTTCGATAAATCCAAGGCCTTGCGGTTGAAGCGGACCCCATTCGCACTTAAATCGATACTCATTTCGCGAGTCAGAACACTTCTCTGTAAATAGGTATAAAGTAAACGTGGGACCGGACTTGTCGTCGGTAACGCATCGATTTTTTGAACGAGGGATTGCCAAATTTCAGTTTCTTGCTGTTCCATTTTTTTGCTCCTTAAAAGGGAAGGTCTTTCCAAAGTGAAGTTCACCTAGCAAAATCACTTGGGGAGTCAAGTTTTCCTCGATGAGAATTAGGAATTGGTTGAGACCCCTGTCTCACAGTAGAGATGAGGTATGTTTTGGAAAGCTTGCCGGTTATTGCGGACGCTCTTTTACGATATTTCGTACGAGAGCTATTGTGACCAAAATTTTTCAGTCTCGGGAATGGCAGGTTTGAGATGGATTGTGGAGAGTTTGGCCTCCGGTGATTCAGGTGGAAGTTTTTCGCTAAGGAATTTCCATATTTTGGCTGCCGATTCCTCTTCATCCAGATCGGCAAGGGTTTCGGAGGCCAGCCAAAACATTTCCGGGATCGGTTTGTCCAGGGTCCACGCTGTTCGCTTCAGCCATTTTTCAGCATAGGCTTTGGGAAAGGCTTCCCCCGCTTTTTGTTCAAGCTCTAAATAGTCCAGAGCGCATTTGCGATCGGACTTCATCAAGCTTGGAACTTTGGCGTCAACGATCGCTTGAATTTCATGAAAATGCTTAAGGGTCTTTTGCGGACGCGTATCAAAAGATCGTGACAGTGTGAGGTAGAGCATGTCGCAGTCGAAGCGACTGTCTTTTTCAGCCCACTGCTTGGCCGTGCGATGGATCCAAGCGAGATTGGCAAAAATCAAGGGTGAACGCAGTATTCTATAAACATAGGCGATGGTTTTTTCATCAGCGATCAACCGCACGTTTTGGCTACTAAATTCCTGAGACAGAGACTCACCGAGATGCTGCCAAGCTGGGGTTTTCTCGGATTCATAGATTTCAGATACAAAAACGAGTCGGCGTAAGGTGTCCTCGACATTTTCGGGCTTAAAAGCGGTGTAGAAGGGCGCCGCTTTTTTGGATTGGAGAGTGTCGACATAGGCACGAAAGAGACCGGCCGCAGCCTGTTTTGAAAGTTTGGTAAAGACTGTTGCATGATTGGTTTCGAAATAGGCGATGGCTTTATGTTGGTCGGGTTCCTTGAGGTAGTCTTCGAGATAAGATGCCTGCATGGAACGAACGGGTTCAACAAAGGCGTTTGAAAATTGGGATGCTGGGTAAGTCGTAGCGAATTCTTTGACACGTGCCACCATAGCCGGTGTTTTTTCGCGCTGTGTATAGGAAGAGACCTCACACGCCCAAGCGATTTCTCGCAACGGGGCGGGCAAATCACTTTTTTTGGAATTGGCTAATTCCAGTCGCGAGTGGTCGATATTTTTTATTTCGAAGTTTGGCAGTTCCAAGCAGTCCAAGCGAACTTTAGCGATTTTGCTCGCTTCGGTATTGCGATATTCATGGATGACGCGATTGTAGGCGAGTAGGGATTCGTTGGTCAATTCTGCGAGCTCGCTGGCTTGTTTCTTGTCTTGGGCTTCCTGCATGCGTGCGAGATAAGCGTCGGCAATACGCAGGGCTCCCCAAGTCGCATAGGGTTTTATATAGGGACTTGGGTTGGGGAGGGTGTTTAGTTCTTCAAGAGCGTACCAAAACGCTTTTTGGGCATCTGAAAATTTGCCCATCCAAAATAGACTTTCAGCACGCAAGAAAGTTCGGACGGGATCTTTCTTCTTCGTGATTTTATTGATGGCCACGCTTAGGCCATACATATCCTCTGCTAATTCGTAATTATTGAGATCGAAATAGATATCGCCAATGCGACCGAAGGCCTCTCCGACATCTTCAGGGAGGGGATCTTGTCGAATTGCGGTGTCTAGCTCTTGCACAGCCCGGAGGTAGGAATGATTGCGAATCAAGGCTTCTGCTAGAATTTTATGAAAACGGAAACGGTAGTCCTTGCGGCCGGATTCGAGCAAGAAATGGAGGCCCTCTTCTGCAACGGCATAGGCGCCGGACAGGCGGTCGTAGGTGTAGTAAATAGAGGCGAGTGTCAGGAGAGCCTTGGGTATCACGAAGTCGAGGTCGGGATCCTTGAAATCTTTCTTTTTGATGAGTGCCCAACTGAGAAAAGTTGCGGCATTAGCGAAGACTCTTCGCAATTCAGCATCTTGCCAATTCCCTCCGATTTGCAAACGCATTTTACCAGCCAACTGCAGAAAGGCGAGGCCGATGAAATAATCGTTGCGACGATGGAAGGGATATTCCGTACCAAAACGCGACCGTCCTGTGAGCCAAGATTTTCGCGCTTCGTCATAATCTCCGGCAAAGAAATATGTTCGTCCGCGATTCATATGTTCAATGGCTCGACCTTCGCCGAGAGTGACCGGCAGCTCTTGGGTGCTCAGTCCCAAAGTCAGGTCGGGTAAAATTTCCGTGGTGGGGGCTTTGAAGGGATATTTCCAAAAGACCTGGGGGGAGACGGGTCGCTCAGGTTCTTTTTGCGAAAAGTCTGCAATTATCGAATAGCGGCGCATGGTGTCTTCGAAGGACGAGCCTCCGGTCTTGAGAGGATCGGGCTGCGTCGCCCCAGGCATAAGGGTCAGGACGAGAAGAAAGAATGTTGGTTTGTATTGCAAAGTCTCTGCTCTCGCTGGCGAAGGCTTCACTATTCAAGATGAACGTGAAACTCGATGCGTCGATTGAGGGCTCGACCATCCTCGCTCCCGTTGTGGGCGATGGGTCTCAAATCCGCGTAGCCCACAGCTGACAGCCGTGTCTGAGGAAAGTCATGCTGTCGGATCATATAACGCAAAACGCTAGTAGCGCGTAGCGTTGACAATTCCCAATTGGACATTTCGCCTTTAGGCGGCAGCGAATCGGTATGACCCCCGACTGTGATCTCCCTGTCCATTTCTTTGAGCAGTTCAATGATTTTATCGAGCTCCGGTAAAGCTTCCCGCTTGATATGTGTTTCGCCGGGTTCAAAGAAATAGCGAGCCGTCAGGCGTAGCTTGAAACCCTTCTGGGTTCTTTCGACTGCGACAATGCGGTCAAAGCCTTTTTCACCCTTCTCTCCGGGACGCACGCGGTCGGGACCATACATTCTTTCTTCAAGTTTCATGCGAAAGCGTTGCATTTCAGCTTCGATGACCTGGACAGTTTCCTTTTCTGCCGCAGGATATTTTTGAATGAGAGGAGCTAGGATCTGGTCGCCTTTTAGATGTTCAAAGACGCCAAAGCCCTGTTCTGAAGGGCCCACCCGCCGATCGATAGGAATGTCCTCCAGAGGGGTATTGAAGCTTTCCTGCAAAGAGCCCGCAGCTTTGTTGACTTGCGGCTCGCCCCCCTGCTTAAGAGCATACAGCGTTACAAACACCGCAAATAGCAGCGTAAGCATATCCGCATAACTCACGAGCCAGCGTTCGTGGTTTTCAAATTCCGGACATTTATGATTCCCACTCAATCTCTTAGACCCATCTCATAAATTGTTTGCCTATTGCCTGGATCTCAGGCGCTAAACTTGCCTAGCTCTCAGCTTTACCGCCTACAAAGACGGAAAGTTTTTCTTGAATGACCTTGGGATTGAGTCCAGAGAGAATACCCTCGACTCCAATAATCACCATTTCGCGTGCGAGAGCGTCCAGCTTAGCTTTACGTTTTATTTTTTTCCCAATAGGCAGGAAAAAAAGGTTGGCAGAGCCGACGCCATAAAGTGTTGCGGTAAAGGCGACCGCGATACCTGGGCCAATGAGTTCAGGTTTATCAAGGTTTTCCATAACGTGAATGAGACCCAAAACTGCACCAAGAATTCCGATCGTTGGTGCAAAGGCTCCGCAGTCCTCCCAAAAGTGGACGCTGACCTCACGTTCTTCCATCATCACGTTCTGTGCCGTCTCTAAAGTTTCACGGATAATGTTGGGATCGGTGCCGTCAACTGCGAGTCGAATTGCCGTGGCAAGCGGTTCATATTCGATCGACTCCCGTTTTTTCTCCAAAGCGAGAATGGATTCCTTACGTGCGGTCTGAGCTAGGTCAATAATATCGGCAGAGATCTGTTCAGGGTTAGCAGTTGGATTTTTAATCCACACGCCAACGGCTTTCAAGGCTGCGATGACATCAGCCAGAGGATAGGCCACACAGATCGAACCGCACATACCACCCATTACGATAAGAAATGCTGTAAATTGTAGAATGCTTCCTAAATGACCTCCCTCGATAAGCATACCTCCTATGATAGCTCCGATTCCGAGGAGGGGTCCCATGAGGCTTGTTAGATCCATCTGATGGCCTTTTAGAAGTTTATTTTTGTGATTCCCGAATTATGTTCGCTCTGAACTCTGTGACTTTTTTCACTATAGTATCGACAGGCTCTTTAACGATGATGGAGTCGCCATTTAAAAAGAAAATAAGCGTATCTGGCATGCTTTCTATATATTTAATAGCTTCGATACTGATCGCAACAGCTGCATTGTCGAGTTTTGTAAGCAGTATCAATATGGGCTCCTCAAGTCTAAATTCGTCGGCGGAATTGGAGAGGATCCGAGAAGAGTCTCAACTGGAGATAGCCTCTTCCCCAGTAATATGGTACTTTGCACTCCTCTTTGCTGTCAAATTAGAGGCCGTTCGTTCCAGACAAATTCACTAAAAGAAGGCATAGGTCCCTTATGGATATTGCAACTCTATCTCTCGAGACTAAGGAAATTACCAAGCAGTTTCAACGCGTATGGAGGTTTCTTTGACATCGCTCAAAAGAAGCAGCGACTCAAAGACCTTGAAGATCAAATCAATGCAGACCCCAAGTTTTGGGATAGTCCGCAAAAATCTTCGGGGGTGCTCCAAGAAAAGAAGACTATTGAAAGCTTGCTCAGCAAAATTGACAAGTTTGAACAAAGAATCGACGATCTCTCTGCAGCTATTGAACTAGCGCAGGAATCTAGANNCCTGATGAAGCTACGAAGTCGGCAATCAGTTTGAAAGCTGAACTGCGCCAACTTGAGATTCAGAGTCTTCTGACAGATCCTTTGGATCGGTCACCAGCACTGGTGACGATCAATGCCGGTGCCGGGGGTACCGAGTCCTGTGATTGGGCTTCCATGCTCTTGCGGATGTATCTGCGCTTTTGCGAACGTCGAGCGTGGTCGACAGAACTGCACGATGTGCAGGAAGGCGAAGAAGCTGGCATCAAAAGTGCGACGTTTGAAGTCAACGGTGAAAATGTCTTTGGTCTCCTGAAGTCTGAAAGCGGAGTGCATAGACTGGTGCGGATTAGTCCGTTCGATTCCAATGCGAGGCGCCATACGAGCTTCGCGTCGGTTTTTATTTCACCGGTCATCGATGACGCTATCGAGATTGTCATAAATCCAGCAGATCTCCGCGTGGATACCTATCGTGCGAGTGGCGCCGGTGGACAACATGTCAACCGAACAGATTCGGCAATAAGACTTACGCATATTCCGACAGGAACCGTGGTGCAGTGCCAGAGTCAACGTTCTCAGCACCAAAACCGAGATACGGCTATGAAAATGCTCAAGAGTAAACTCTATGAGCGTGAACTCGATGAGCGTAGAAAAAAATTGGACGAAGTCGAGTCACAGAAAGCCGACATTAAGTTTGGCAGTCAAATTCGCAGCTACGTTCTGCATCCCTACAAACTTGTCAAAGATCACAGGACAGATTTTGAAAGTCACGAACCCGACGAGATTCTGGATGGCAATCTCATGCCATTTGTCGAAGAATTTCTGAGTCAGAAGGTTGGCGTTGCTAAGAACTAAGGTCTCGTTTCATCTGAGCTCTAAAGCTTATTCTCTGATTTGGGGTTCGGCTTTGCAAAGTGTTTACTGATCAAGAGTGCAAAAGCTCCATTTCCCATAACGTTTGCTGAGGTAATCACCGGATCAAAAAGTATATAGAGTGCGGTAATCAGCGATAACATTTCAGGTTTGAATCCCAAATGTTTTTCGAGAATGGGTAGCATGACTAAAATACCTCCACCCGGTACAGCAGCGACAGAAAATTTAGCAAAAACAAAGTAGCCCGCAAAAACCAGATACGTCGATAGATCAGGATTTGGGAGGCCAAAACTTTTCAAGATTGCGAAGGCAAAAATAGGGATCGCAAAGCAGTCGCCGATTAAGTGAATATTGACAGTTGCTGGAATAATCGATCGCGCCAGAAGAGGATTTGCTGAATTTTTTTCGGTACCGTTTAGTGTCAGAGGCATGGCAGCAGCACTGGACATGGTTCCAAAGCCTGCAATAGCTGCCGGTAACATGTTTTTCAGCGCACCCAAAAAGCGTGAAAAGCGCAAGTTATTGGCGAGCCCATAGAGAAGGCAGATGTACGAAAACGCACTTAAAGTGATAACAGCGAAGATCAAAGCATAGTCTTTGATAATATTTTGCAAGACACCTTCATGGCACATTTTAACCACAAAGCCAGCAATAAAAACGGGCATTACGAGGATAATTCCCTGCAGAGCCAGACGGGCATAGCGGTCGAAGCTCGTCGTGAGTTTGTGCGCCAGTTTAGGTTGTAAATAGGCCAAAATGAGACCCAGGCCTAGACCCAGGAACATCGCATGGTCGTTAGCAAGTAAAGTAGGAACAGAAAGTGTCCACGCTGGTACCAGACTCAGGGCGCTGTTGGGCAAAGTCAGTGAAAATTGGCTGCTCATGTAGATCACAGACCCGACACTGTAGCTGAGCATAGTTGAGATAAAGTTGGAGACGACTACTGAAATCAGAATCAATCCAATAATGGCACTGGTACCTTTTGCCAGTTGAGCAGCGGTTTTGAACAAGAGGGCAAAGATGATAAAGGGCAGTAGAAAAATGATGCCAGACTTCAAGGTCAAGCTTAGCGCAAAGAGCGTGGCTTTTAACATCAAGGGCATGAAGGGTTCGAGGCCTAGGGCCGCTAGAATAATAAGCAATAGCCATAAGGGCATTTTGTGTAACATACACGTCTCCGAAAATCGCAGTTTTTAAGTTGTCATGAGAAATAAATTGTCGGGGAACTTAATTATAGGCCGGGGTGGCCGTCGTTGATCTCGTTGTGAGGAGGATAAATTGTGAGCGAGTCCTTAGCATCTCTATTCCTAAAAGTGAGCTAGCTAGAGTTTGCCTTGGATATTTAGATCCAAAAAACGGCTAGCTCGCAAGAACTATACACCGTTTTAACGCAAGAGTCATGCTTTTTTTCATGCCTAGAATTGTTCGCAGGCGATGAGCTTGATGGTGTAATGGCTAAAATTATTATGACTAAGGTTGGAATCCGTCAGGACTGTGTCACCGTAGCTGAAAGAAGTGCCAAGCTGAACGCCTTTGGGATCGGGAGCATAGAAAAAGCCAGCTTCGCCAAGCCAACCGTATGAGGCTACAACGGAATACTTTTGCCCTTGGTGCCCAATGGAGCCAGCGTCGTAAGGAATATAGGTATATTCCAAGTACCATCTATAAGGCGCTATAGGTTCGAAGTCGCTATTGATACCCACGAAAGGCCTCAGTTCGAAGAGATCGTAGCCCCCAAACTGTTCCTGATCAACGCGTAGACCCAGTACGCGGGGCTCTAACCCAGCTGTCCAATTGAATCGAAAGAGATCTTGGAAAACTGGGAAGCGGTCTTCCCAAAAAAAGCGGACATAAGCGTCATAGCCGGTAAATATGCCGTTTCTTGTCCTATCGTAAGCAATCGCAGCACCGTAACCATATTGCATTTTGTTATAGAAGTGGCTGCGCATATCGAAGCCCAAGAGATTGAGAGGCAAGTAGGGACGTATCTTCGATTGTGCTGAGCTTGGGCCGGTATAGTACCAACCCTCTTGACCGACATAGAGGCTGAACCATTCGGAAACTTTTCGAACATATTTGCCGAGAAATTGAAAGGGCTTCGCCAGGAAATTATCCTGCTTAGCAGCTACTGCCGGCGCCGCTTTGGGGGATGCTTTTGGCGGAGGTGGAGGTGGTGGTGGCAGCGGAGGTGCTATCGGAATTTGCGTCAGCTTTGTGGGCTCGTCGTTGATAGAGCTATCGGCAACAGGCTCATCTCTGAAGAATGCCCGGCAAGCGATATTCTCGACGCGAACCCCATCGCCGGTCAGAATATCGTTAGACCGTAGAAGCTTGGTAATTTCGCCGATAGCAGTGGTTTCTTTCGCCTCAATGACCTTAGCCTGCCCCACGAAGACGGTTTCGAAATCACTCCAAGCATGGGTAGCGGGATGCGTCGCATGAACATAAGGCCGAACTAAACGAAGTTCATCTCCGACTGTGATCCCCTGCGCGGTCCCCCCGCTCAGAGTTATGTACTTGCCTTGCACCGAACTGACGCTAACGTCGATCGGCAGTCGGTTAAAGAGTCTAAAAACAAGAGATTTTACGCGAGGCGCAACGCTGCTGAGGTCGTCGGTGCGAATCGTATTGTTGGACACGGTGTCTGATTCTTGCAAAAGAACATCGAGATTGGGATTTAAAATCCGTGCAATCAGAATGTAGGATTCTTCCGTCGGTACTACCGTTAAGTGGATGAAGGCTGATAAGTCATAATCTTTGACAAGAATATGACGATCATTAGCGGTCTTCCACAGCTCCGCAATCAGTTCATCTTCCAGTACGTCAAAGCGATTGGCGCCTCTTACCATCTTTGAAAAAGTTGTTTCAAATTCTTTGATAACAGATTCAAGACCCAAAGTTGATAGGCGTGAGGCATCGACTTGCAGGGGGAGAACCCCGACATTATGAAATACTGGCAAGGCTTGCTTGGAGTTGGCTGGAGAAAAGTCGGCAAGGCTCAAACTTGTAAATAAGAACAAGCTGTAAAAAATTAAGAGTTTATCTATTTTAAATTTTTTCAATTGTGTGCGTATTGCCATCAAAAGCTATCCGTCTCTTTACATTTTCGACGAGGGTTTCAATATGTACGGGCCGTGTCCAAATCTTGTAAATATTTTTGATACACTCAAGAAGATAATCATATTTGAGGTCATCGCCATCATGGAAATGGTGAAGAAGGAGTTCTCCCCTATTTTTGAAGTTGCCATCAATCACTTTGATGATCGGTTGTCCAATATTGGTGAGCTGCTTTAATATTGTTTTTTTGATTTCCTTGAAATCCCGATTGCTGATCACAAATTTTCCGGTTCTAGTATTGTAGTCATAGAGAAACATTTTTGATTTATGGCAAAAATCTTCATCGAGAAATTCGTCTATGAAGGTCACATCGTTGTGTAAAGAGCGAACCTCAAACAGTTTCTTGGCGCCGAGGTTGATACTCGTATTCNNGGTCTTGGGATCGTCAGTTTCAACATAACTTTTACCAAAACGGCCCTTGTCCCAGCGCTCTTCTATATGCCGGAGAAGTTCAACCCCCAGACGATAGGGGTTTATTTGACCAGGTTGGCTAGCGACGACACCGGAGTAATGGTCGCAATAGTCAATGATTTCCGAAGCATCTAGGGGAGCTATGGAGGTCATCATTTTACTATGCCAGTAGGTTGCCCAGCCTTCGTTGAGAATCTTGGTTTGCGCTTGGGGAGCAAAGTAGTAGTTCTCGTCTCGGATCATCGAAAGGACACGTCTTTGCCAAGTTGACATGGGGGCGTATTCGATGAGGAACTTTAAGACATCCTGCACGGGTTCTTCTGGAAAGGATTGCAGTTTTTTCGCTTGTTCAACGATGCGCGACTGCTGCTTCTCCAGAAAATCGTTAGGGTTGACGTAGGAATCCATATAGGGCTTGGATTCGATCTTGGTCACGGGCTGATGAATGGCTTTTTCTTTTTGCTCTTGGGTAAGCGTTTTGGGCTTGGCTTTAAACGGTGCTTGAATGTCGATAAGGTTTTCTAGAGAAAGACAGACGTCGATAAAGTTCTCAACTTCTTCTTGGCCGACCTCGTCAATGATTTTGCGAACAATTGTTGCGTGATTCGCCATTTGGTTGAGCATTTTCCGATTGGTTTTGCTAAACCAAAAATTATTCTTAAAAAAGTCGCTGTGGCCGTAGACATGGGCAACCACAGTTTTTTGGGCAACGAGGCTATTGGCACGCAGCAAGTATGCATAGCAGGGGTCATTGTTGATGACCATCTCGTAGATTACCGAAAGCCCATAAGTATAGGACTTAGAGAGCCTTTCATATTCCATGCCCCATCGCCAATGCGGGTAGCGGGTAGGAAATCCGCCATAGGCAGCGATTTCATTAAGTTGTTTATAGTCCACGAGTTCGAACATGGTGGTAAAGAAATCAAGACCGACGCTACGCGCCTTTTCTTCAAGATTTCTGACTATAGATATAAGTTCTATCGGAAGTGAATTTTGCATAGTCTCCACCCACTACCTACCTTTGATGAGAAAGCGTTTCAAAGCATCGATGATCGCTTCCCGATCTTTAATTTGCGCGAGGCTTACTTTATGGCTTTCTTCCCCAAAATTTTTGATGAGGTCGCGGAGGAATTGCCCGGAGCCATAGCGCGATTCAACCTGTCCGTAGCAAAAGAGATTGNNGATTGGAAATGGGCAGCAACTTGGTTTCTAAAATGTGCAAGCACTCTGTGGTGTCATTGCCTGACCAGTTGTCGCCGTCAGAAAAATGGAAGAGGTAGATATTCCAGAGGTCAGAGGGGTAGTGGTCTTCGATAATGGAATTCGCGAGTTTATAGGCCGAACTAATTAGCGTGCCGCCAGACTCCTTGGTTCTGTAGAAGGTCTCTTGGTTCACTTCTTTCGCAGTGGCGTCGTGAATAATATAACGTTTTTCGAGGTCGCGATACTGACTGGAAAGCCAGGTGTCGAGCCAGAAACTTGTGAGTCGAACGATTTCCTTTTGCTCATCCCCCATCGATCCGGAAACGTCCATCATGTAGATGATCAGGGCATTTGCGACCGGATTATAGGTGAATTTCATCGATCGATAGCGCTTGTCTTCTTTGACGGGTACGACGATAGGATCGTCAAAATTGTATTCATTGGAAGATATGGAGCGTTTGAGCGCTTCCTTATAGGTTCGGCGAAAGTGAGCGAGCGATTCCGGTCCCTGTTTGAGGATGCTCGTATATTTGACATCCTTGTCATGGATGTTTCTTTTGCCTTTTTCCTGGATATTGGGCAAGCCGAGTTCCTCCCCAAGGATGGAGGCGAGTTCTTCAAGAGTGACATCCACTTCAAGGGGATGCTCTCCTTCACCATCTCCAGCAGGACCAGTACCGACAGGACCTTGACCCGGTTTTACTTCTTGTCCTGCCTCACCCTCTCCTTGACCAATACGACTGCGTCCTGATCCGCCATAGGAAAATTTGGGAAGGTCGATACGTGGTACTGGGATCGAAATCGATTTTTTGCCTTGGCGTCCGATGAGCTCGCCATTGGCAATAAATTTCCGAAGTTCCTTCTTAATCCTCCCACGGACGATCTTGTAGAAACGATTGAGATCTGCTTCCATTTTCATTGGGCACCAGTCCCGGTTTATTTCTTTTCATTGGAGGAGGCATCACCGCGGGCAAAGATGCTTGCGACGAAGCTTAGCGCATCCGTTGCGCAAATATCACAGTAACTATAGTTCCGAATCAAACGTTCTTTGACGATGTCGATCTTGGCTTGGGTCTCCTTATCCACAACTTTGGAAACCAGCGTCGTAAGTTTTATGGTGTCTTTTTGATCTTCGAAGAGCTTTAATTCCAAGGCTTTAAAGAGACGCTCATTGGTTCTAAAATCGAACGATTTGCCTTCCAAGGCGAGGGCACCGATGTAGTTCATGATTTCTCGACGGAAATCATCTTTACGATTTTCAGGAATATCAATTTTTTCTTCGATCGAACGCATCAGCCGTTCATCTGGTTCATCTTCTGCGCNNGGGTTGCGAATACGTTCTTTTTGAATATAGGCCTTGAGATTGTCGATATAGTTGCCACAGAGCTTCTCGATGGCTCCTTCATCGGCAGAAATGGCTCTTTGCACTTCGTGTTTAACGATGTCTTCGTACTCTTTTTTGACCTCAGACAGTAGTTCGAGATAGCGTTTGCGGGTTTCCTCATCTGTAATCAGAGAGTGTCCCTTCAAGCCTGCGCCCAGCTCGTTGAGAACAATAAAGGGATTGATACAACCGCTACCCTTATCCAGGATCAAGGCGTTTGAAATCTTGTCTTGAATATAGCGGGGGCTTACACCGTTCATTCCTTCGCGTTTGGACTCTTTGCGAAGTTCTTTAATGTTGTCCTCGGTGAAGTGCTGCGAGGTCTTGCCATTGTAGAGCTTGAGCTTTTGAATAAGGGTTAAATTGGCTTTTTTGGGCTCCTCGAGTCGGGTTAGGATGGCCCACATTGAGGCCATTTCTAGGGTATGCGGTGCCATATGAATATTCGGGACGGTGCGAGGATTAAAATCTTTTTCGTAGATTTTAATTTCCTGCGAGAGACGCGTAATATAGGGCACATCGATTTTAATGGTCCGATCGCGTAAGGCTTCCATATATTCATTATTTTGAAGCTTCCGGTATTCAGGTTCGTTGGTGTGGCCGACAATCACCAGATCGATATCGGTC
>PLEQ01000209.1:0-1891 GCA_003136475.1 Deltaproteobacteria bacterium | reverse complement strand
TCGGTCGAGTCTTGGTTCTTCTCATCTTTAGGTTGGAAGGTGCCGATCCCTATCCGATCTTTTTCTGACAGGACAATGCGGCGGACCATAATGTGGCGTTTGGTCAATTCGGTCCAGTCGCCTGTATAGTGTTCGAGAAGTCGTCGAAAAATGTAGCGACATGGCGGACATAGGTCACCTTGGACGACAAGATTCTGGTCGCGGTTGCGATGCTTATTGATCTCATCAAAAATCGCAGGTCGCTGTTCTTCCGGTATTAGATGAAGAGGCTCTTCGTGCATGGGGCNNAATTGAGCGTGTCTTCCATGTTCAAGATGTCTTTGAGGTTTACCCAACGGAAGGAGTAAAGCGCACCCTCCGGTATGCGTGAGTAACGTTCAAGACCTTTTTTAAGCAGGCGAACAATCGTGGATTTGGCTGAGCCAACGGGACCGTGTAAAAGAATGACCCGTTTTTCCGGACCATATTGATAAGCGGCGCCTTTGATAATATTCACCATTTTCATAAGATGAACGTCGAGGCCAAAGATAGCATCTTTGCCGTGTTCGATGGGATCATCGAAGAAGTTCCAATGGGTGATCTTCTTTTTATATTCCGAGTAGGTCGTATAACCATAAGAAGCGATCATGTCATACAAGCGTTGAAACGAAGTTCGCGCGATCTGCGGTCGTTCAAGCACTAAATCCAAATAGTGTTTAAACGTATTCTCCCAGTTCAATTCGCTGTAAACTTTGTGAAAATCGCTTTTGCTGATGAGAGAAAAAATCTTTTCTGAATTCATGCAGGGCTCCCTTACCCCTATCTGGTCATCAATAGCGAGGGGTTCTACCCATAGAATATTACGGTTGATTTGTGATTGGTCCTTATTAAAAGGATAGGGCTTTCCCTAAAGGGTGTCAAAAAACAACGGTCGCTGAGGCGCACCTTTTACTCTATTGGCAGGTATAAGAATGGGTCGACTCTCCGAAATTAAGAATAAATCCGAGCTATTGGCTGCTATCACCGTCGCCTGCTCTGCAACGTTCTTGCTGGCTGGTTATGAGTTTGTGAGGAGTGCTTCTTTTTCCCTGTTCAAGGCTAGCTACGGTGTGGAGAAATTGCCTATTATTATAGCGCTGACCCCGATTGGCATCCTGAGTATTCTCTGGCTCTATGGCAAGATACTGGATGCGGTAGGTCCGCGCCGAACACTCGCGATTACCACTTTGGGTTCAAGCTTTGCGATTGTAGCCTGCTATGGCCTGATCAAACTCGATATTCATCTGGCGACCGGTGTCCTTTTTATTATTAAAGAGGCTTATGCAGTTCTCTTAGTCGAGCAATTTTGGTCTTTCGTAAATAGTATTTTAAAGGAATCCGATGCGAAGCGATTTAATGGGCTGATCCTGGCTTTTTCGTCGCTTGGAGGTATTGCCGGTGGCTTTCTTGTCCACCAGTTTGCGGTCAGGCTTGGTACAGCACAGTTGGTTTTGGTGGGTGGCCTTCTTTGTCTTCCCTGTTGGTATATTGCTCAAATCGGGTACCGTATCAGCGGCTATACCGGCGCCGAATCCAGTGCTGAAAATCGACGTTTGCATATGCAAACGGACGTCTTCGGTTTCAAGCTTTTTGCAAAGAACCCAGTTCTCTTTACTATTCTCGGAACTATACTGCTCGGTCAATTCTATTCCTACTTCATCGGACTTAATTTCCAAGAAGTGATTCAACAGCAATATCCTGATATCGACAAGCAAACCGCATTNNAATTCAACGTCGATTTTTGCACAGTTTTTTCTCACCCCGTTTTTGCTCGCAAGATTTTCCATCGCTTACATTCAAATTGCCATTCCCTTGGTGAATCTGCTCTGTATAGCCATGGTCCTAATATTTCCCGGACTCTGGAGTGCATGTT
>PLEQ01000282.1 GCA_003136475.1 Deltaproteobacteria bacterium | reverse complement strand
ATCATGTCGGAAGGGGCGACGATATCGATCCCCGCTTCAGCATGACACAAGGCTTGTTGCTTGAGCACAGCTACGGTCTCATCGTTCATGACAAAGTTGTGTTCATCGACCAAACCATCTTGGCCATGCGAGGTATAAGGATCCAAAGCAATGTCGCTGATGAGCCCGAGCTCCGGAAAACGCTTCTTAAGCTCGCGCGCTGTTTTTGGCACGAGGCCCTCAGAGTTATAGGCCTCTGCCGCGTCCAAGCTCTTAAACCGTGTTTCAATGACTGGAAAGAGAGCAAGTGCGGGAATTTTAAGTTCCATGCAACGCTCCGCCACCGCAAGCAATGGGTCAAGACCAAGCCGTTCGATACCGGGCATGGATATGATAGATTCTCTTCCGGTACGGCTAGCGAGAACGAAGACCGGCAAGATAAGATCGCTAGCGAGAAGATGGTTTTCACTCAATAAGCTTCGCGAAAATGCGTCCATTCGCATCCTGCGCATACGTTTGCTGGGAAAGCTGGGTCCTTGCATCGTTTTTTGTCTCCCGTTTCACATAAGTCTATAAGGCAGGAAATATAAAATAGAGACTGCAATAAAGAAAGGCCTCGCATGTCGCTTCCTCGCATAATGGGCATTGATCCTGGCACGCTGATCGCAGGTTTTGCAGTTGTAGAAGCCCGAATCCCAGCGCCTATGAATCCGCGAGATTTTAAAATACTCGAAGTCGGTGTCCTCAAAATCAAAAAATCCCTCACGTCCTGGGATCGCATCGGAATGATGCACCAGTCGATGTTNNGTTCAAACCCAAGATCTGTGTTCTTGAAAATGTTTACTTTGGCAAAAATGTGCGCTCAGCACTCACCTTGGGTCAAGTGCGTGGCGCCTTTATCTCAGCAGCCTGTCGGTGTGAGGCAAATATTGCGGAAATCGCATCAACCTCTGTTAAAAAAATAATTTCGGGCAACGGTCATTCCGGAAAAGAAGAGATTTATCTCGCTCTTCAAGCATTATTGGGCTTTGACAAAGGTAAGCTTCCCTATGATGCTTCGGATGCCCTCGCTATTGCGTTGAGTTTTAGTCTGATGGCGGCCTGGGAGGCAAAATGGCCGAATAATGCCTTTAATTATGTTACTGAATTCATTAAAATTTCTTCGAAGGCAGAAAAATAGGCATACAATCATCGCACCCAATCGTACCTGAGGAGTGGAAAATGCTGCGGACGCTGATCGTTGACGATGACGAAACCTTACGCCTAACCATGAGAATAGCCCTTGAGGTTCACGGATATAAAGTTGAGGAGGCAGGGGATGGTGAAGAAGCCATCAAAATGGTGCTGGAAGATCCCTATAAATTCGACGCCGTAATTCTCGATATCAATATGCCTAAAGTCAACGGGTTGAAAGCCCTTCAAACCATTCGTGAAATCAATCCCCAGATTTTCTGCCTAATCCTCACGGCTCATTCCGATATTAAAGATGCCGTTGCGGCAATTAAAAACGGTGCTTTCGACTACGTGGAAAAACCCGTCGAAGCCGAACGCATACTCTCGCTGATGGAGTCGGCAAAAAAAGCGAACGCCTTGGTCGAAGCTGCAGCGTTTTCAGCACCGCAAGTCGAGTTTCCCGAAGGGCGCACGATGATCGGAGGCTCCTCGGAAATCAAACGCGTTTTCAGTGTTATTTATAAACTCTCCAAGGTGGATACCTCCGTCCTCATTCGAGGCGAGAGCGGCACCGGCAAGGAACTCGTCGCACGCGCCATTCACTTTAATTCCACTCGTAAAAAAGGCCCCTTTGTCGCTGTGAACTGCGCTGCCATTCNNCAAGGCTCCTTCACCAGCGCGGATCGCAAAAAAATTGGCAAGTTCCAATTTGCCGAAGGTGGGACTATTTTTCTCGATGAAATTGGGGATATCTCCCAGTCCATGCAGGTTAAACTCCTAAGGATTTTGCACGAAAAAGTTTTCAGTCCCGTCGGCGCCAACCAAGAGATCAAAGCGGATGTACGCATTGTTGCAGCCACGAATCGACCGCTCGAACAAATGATCAAGGACGGACGCTTTCGCTCCGATCTCTTCTACCGATTGAACATACTGCCGATTATGTTGCCGCCCCTACGTGATCGGCGGGAGGATATTCCGACACTTGCCGACTACATGATTCGAAAATTTAATAAGTTGCACGGTCGAACGATCAAAAAAATTGAAAAAGACGCTTTGAATGCACTCAGACTCTACAATTGGCCCGGGAATATTCGAGAATTGGAAAACGTCATTGAGCATGCTTTTATTTTGGAAAACTCTGACGTCATCACCCTCCAATCCGTGCCAGAAAAAATAAGCGTGGTCCTCGAAGAACACAAAGTTCCCAGCACTGAGGATGCACACGATTCCGAAGAACCGAGGGGAGCACACTCCGATTTTTCGGAATTGAACTACCCGGCTCTTAAGGAACGCTTCGAACGCGAGTTCATCATTCGAGCCTTGAAAGCCTTCGATGGCCGCATCAACCAAACTGCCGCACTTACCAAAATGACCAAGGTGACCCTCCTCCGCAAACTCGAAAAATACGGTATCAACCCTCGCGAATATCACAAAAACTAGTGAGCCCCTCTCTCGTCCCACGCAAAAAGCTAGAGCTCGACCCCCTTATGCTAAAATAGACTTAAAACAAAAACACAAGACAGGGGAAAGCATGGAGCAGGGGGACAAGGAAAAAATCCGTCGTGCCTATAAGAAAGCATGCCAGATGAATCTTTCTGCGGAAGTCCAAAACCGCCTAAGAGAGGAATTAGAAAATTTTGACCGACCCATTCCCAACAGCGATGACAAAGCGCCAGAACTTAAGTCCGAGCCAGCACCAAACTCGTTAGACATAGCAAGAGAAATTCCACAAAACGAGTATCAGCAATTTAAAAACTTACTGACGACTCCGGGCAGCATGGTTGAAGCCAGTCAGTTTTTCGCGGATCATTCGCTAAAAATATGCCAAGACCTCAATCGTGTCGAAGATGAGCTTGAGCTCGATATATTCTTCTCAGCTCTAAAAAAGCTCCCCGAACCCGATCGTCTTCTCAGCACCAGTTCTTTTGGCCGTCTGCTCGTCCGTGCAAAGACCGATGAACAACGCTTTAGCCAACTGGCCCAGTTCTTCGCAACGCGCACACAAAATACTAAGCGCGAAGACTTTTTAGTCATGCATCTGTTTTTCTCCGACCCTCTCACGTGGTTCAGCAAAAATCCCGTAAATTGGCAGAAACTCAGTCGTTTTATAACGCTCCATAGCATCGAATATCCCAAATGGTGCAATTTTTTTGGGGTCTATGAGAAAAACCAGTTCCTTCTTCATGAAAACGACCTCGACGATGCTCTTTGGGGACCACTGCGCTCGGATTCAAGGTTTGGACTGTGGTGTGCCATCGGCAATCTCCACGGCTTCCTCAGTCAGCAAGAAAGTGACCCAACCCTGCTCTGGGAAGCTTGGGCTTTTTTTCAAGACGATCCCAAAACCAAAGAGTATTGGACACGCCTGCATGCCTGGGCGCTCTCGCTCAGCACCGAGTTGCTCACCACCAAGAAGAAAGACATATTTAGCCATTTGCAAATTGTGGATCCACGGGGGGCGCTCGCTGTCTCCGATATTGAAAACTACTTCAACCGCTTTGGTCCTCCCAAAAACCGACCCTTGCAAGAACACTTATTGGAATTTGTAGCAGGTCTCGGTGGCGATAATTTGGAATTCACAATTCTTCACAAATTAGCCAGTCAAAGACGACTCAATGATAGCCAGCTCGAGNNCGCTTGCTGAGCCTCGCCAGAAAATTCAAAAAATCAACGCTTATTGAAAAAATCGCAGCGATCCACAATGTCCGTGTGAGTTTGCAACATCCGCATGACAAGGTGCCTTATACTCTACCCCAGATTCGCGAATTTGCAGCTCCGGATGAGCCGATGATTCGCAAATGCACGAGCGACTTTGCACTGCCAACCAAGAAATTTGTGTCCGCCTACTTGCGGCTCGCGCCCTGGGTGCATTATCTGCGGCAAAAAGATTCGGAAGATTTTAAAGTTCTCAAGAAACGGGAAATCCTAAGTGATTCCATCGTTCGAAAATTTAGGCACCTAGCACCCTTGTTTCCGATGGCCCTTCCCCCCAAAGTTATCATGCATGAAAGTTTGTTGAGTCCGGCGTTGTTGAACGAAATGCCCAATTTTCACCCCAATCTACCACCCAATCCTTGGGGCAAAATCCTTGCCGCCCTCAGTCAAATTCTCGCTTTAAATCACTTTGACAGTGTNNGAGCCTGGGGCTGCCCCATCCCAGAGCATAAGGAAGAAGCTGCGGCCTTTCGCAAGTGGCTCGATCGTTGCGGCAAAGAAGCCAAGATCAACTGGCACCAACTCCACGCAGCTGTGCTTGCCTCGCCTACCCAAGACTTGTCAAACGCACTTATCTCTTTTGCTATACGCCTCGCAACAGTGCTCGTCCGCAACGAAGCGATGGCGCTGTGGAGCTTGGGACAGGCCCGAGAAGACCTTCTCATAGACTTGGAACGCTGGCTCTTTAGCAACACCTAGTCGAAAACGTGTCAGAAGGTAGTCATTAACCTTTTCCCNNTTTCTTAACCTGCATCACTCTTTTGCCTATGGCTTTTTCAACGACGTGTAGGCGCCAAGGCGCAGCACGATTTGCGGCATAACGGCAATCACATTCGAGACAACGCTATTGGTGCCGAAGGTCTTTTGTGAGTCCTTGAAGTGCATTGTGGCGCCAGCATCGTCGAGACCTATGGCGCCCTTGCAGTGGCGATCGTATAAATTTTTAGCAAGACTTCTTAGATCGCTTCCTTGGGTATCTACTAGAAGAGTCCAGGTGCCATCGTCTTGGATACAGATGGCTGTTCTTTTCGCGAGAGCATCAGGCTTAGCAAAGTCGGGAAAATTTACGTTTAAGCGATGGTTCTGGACCAGTAAGGAATTTCCGCTCACGACCTGATCTAAGCCGTTAAATCCTCGTTCATCATTAGCAGAAATATCTTTGCCCTCCCACTGATATTGAATACTGAGCTCTGCGCCTTTGTGTGTTCTGACGAGTTGAGTGGCGTTTGCTGAGTCTTTGAGCTGAAAGCTATTGAGCAATCTATCGTTGATCGCATCGCTAGCCTCAACATTTTCTACCTTATCGTTTTGAATCTCGACTCTATACAAAACAGCAGCAGCAGAGAGGTATAAATGGTAGGTCTCCGAAAACAAGCCTGAGGACGTTTTCAGAATCGGGTAGGCCGACCCATT